>NZ_JBIXJN010000024.1:0-102399 GCF_052871115.1 Rhizobium sp. LARHSG275
GCAGGCTCGAACCCGACAGGCCATCGACGACGCGCTGGCAGCCACCCTTCAAACCGTCTCGCCGAAAGAGTGCCAAAACTACTTCAAGGAAGCCGGATATGAACGGACATAAAACAATCCCGCTCTAAAGCCCATTTCGAGGCGCCCGCAACGAAAATAGAGTGCAACGCAACTGCCCTATGTTTTTTCGATCGTACAACGGCGGCGCTCCATACTATGGCGGGTCGAGATTTGCGTGACGCTCCGAAGGGCATGTAGGAACAAGGCGAGAATCCAAACGAACTTCATCTGAAACGAAGAGAATCATTGTTCGGCAGAATGAGAGAGGTCTGAAATGCTTTCCTCTTCAGACAAGGATCGGAAGGACGTTCGTCATGTCACCCAGCCACTGGTTTCAGTGGTCATCCCAGCATTCAATGCTTCCCGCTATATTGAACGCACGCTTCGATCCGCCGGGCGTCAGACCTACCGGAACCTGGAGATCATAGTCGTCAACGACGGCTCTACCGATGACACTGCAAAGATGGTCGAGCAAGTGGCGCTGGAAGATTCTCGGATCCGCCTGCTGTCCACGGCAAACCGCGGCGTTGCCGCAGCAAGGAACACCGGCATTCAGGCATCATCAGGTCGATTTTTGGCATTCCTTGACGCGGACGATCTCTGGCACCAGACGAAAATCGAAAAGCAGGTGAATGCCCTCAATCGCCGATCCCTGCAGTGGGCTGCGGTTTATGTGCCACATTATGTCATCAATCATGACGACGAAATCATTCGCTCCTGCCACTCCGACGTCGCGAGAGGATATATCTACGCCCGGCATCTGACGTTCAAATATGTCGGCAACGGAAGCGCGCTTCTTGTCCGTCGAGATGTCGCGCTCGAGATTGGCGGGTTTGACAGCTCCTATGCAGCAGCAGGAATCGGAGGCTGCGAAGACCTCGATTTCGAACTGAGGCTGGCCGCGCGCTATCATATCGAAGTCATCCCTGAACGCCTGGTTGGATACAGGCAGTATCCCGGCAACATGTCGTCCAATCACCTGCAAATGGGCCAAAGCGCTCTGGAAGTCATCAGGCGATCGCTGGCCGCGAATCCTCAGCTTCCCCAATACGCGATGCTAAGCGCAACAATCGCCACTCATAAATATGCATTTTGGGAATTCCGCCGAGCCAGGAATACATATCTGTCACTCATGGCCATGTGGCCGATATTACGAAGCGAGCCAGGTTTCGCCGCTGGGCTTGTACTAGAGAAGTGCCGGCGCCTGATACAACACTGTCTTCGTCTCGTGACCACAACAGCAAACGGTCAAGATCCATCGCGAATGAACAGGTCGAAGTTCGACCAGGAAGCTGCCCCTTCGTACCTCGAACGTCCCCAGGAGACCGCGCAATTTCGACGTCACCTAATGCGGCTGGCAGAGGTGGATGTCCAACTGAGTGCAATACTTGAGCCTCTAGCCGGGTGCGCTCCGGTGGCTATCGATGACCACACCTGTCTCCGAAGCCGGACGCGAAAATCAGACCTATGAGCGGGCGCCCATGTTTTTCGCGGAGGCCAGGACGTCGCGGGTGGAAATCACGATTTATCAAACAGGCCTGACTAAAAGTGTTCAGACGTCTGCAATGCCTCTCTGGACGTTTCCTAAAGCCTTGCCATGTCTGTCGACTAGGAAATCCGCAGGCGATAGATGGAGGGTGGCAGATTGACAGGCATAACGATAGCGATCGTGGACGATCACCCACTTTTTCGAGAAGGGGTGAGCCGCAGTCTGTCCGAAGTCGAGGATTTCGTCGTTGTCGGCGAAGGGGCAAGCGCCGATGACGCGGTCACGCTGGCGGCGTCCCACAGGCCTGACGTCCTTCTGCTCGATGTGTTCATGCCCGGAGGAGGGATCGATGCGATTTCAGAGATCGTGGTGCGAAGCCCAGAGACAAAGGTCATGATGCTGACCGCCTCGGAGGAAGTCGACCCCCTTCTGGCGGCGCTACGCCGAGGGGCAGCGGGATACCTTGTCAAGGGTATCAGATCCCGCGGACTTGCAGAGGCCATTCGAACGGTCGTTGGAGGCTCGAGGTACATCTCGCCCACCATGCGCGCAAAGGTCGAAAACTATCTCTTCAGCAGACCGGCTTCACTGACTCCCCGCGAAACCGAGGTGATAGAACTGGTAGCCGAAGGACTTTCCAACAAGCATATCGGCCGCCGCCTGAACCTTCAGGAGAAAACGATCAAGCATCACATGACCGAAATACTGCTCAAGCTTGGCGCCAGCAATCGAACGGAAGCAGCAATCAGATGGCGCCAAGGCGCCTAGCGGAGACAACGTCGCGATGGCGGTGAGGCGCACGGGATGATCACCAGGATTCGAAGTCGCCGACGGTTCCGGATCAATCCGTCTCCTCCAGACGCAAAAGCATTCCGCATCCATTTCGGCTTTGGAGAGTCATCAGGGAGGTTCTGACTGGAGTTGGGCAACATGCTTGAACCTCCCTGATGTCCTTTCAGCAAGGATCAGGAGAATTTAAGCCGGATCGGGCCGAAGGAAAGTCGGACTTAAGTCCGGCTGGCGACGTCAGGACACGCTGCTCATATCTAATGCGAGGTATAGTGTACTTCCGTGGAAGGGCGGAACAGGAGGAGAAAGTGAAGTTCGGCCCTGATAACTACAATCACGAAGAGCGCTGCTCGCAAGGCCATAGTTCGGCATCCACAATCGCCACAATCGAAGCAGCCCTTTCCGCCGATCCGGATATTGACAGCAGTGCCATCGAGATCAGGATGCTCGGTCCTGTCGTCCTGCTCGAAGGCTATATAACCAGTGCCGCAGACCGCGAGAAAGCCATCTCGCTTGCTGCGATGATCGTCGGCTATGAGAACGTTCAGGACCGCATGCTGAGCCGTTTTCCCCCGCAGTAGACAACCGAATCCTGCCGATAGGGCCAAGGTCTGAGCAAGCCCCGGCACGAAGTCCCACTTCGGGAACACTTCCTCCATCTTTCGGTTTGGCTTCGCAGCGGAACCAACCGCATCCAAGGAGGAAAACAGATGAATATCAAAGTAGTAGGAATCGCCGCCGGCATCCTGTTGGCATCCACCGCCGCCTTTGCGCAATCGTCGACGGTCACGGGCGCAGCAGGCGGCGCTGCAGCAGGTGCAGCCGTTGGTGGCCCGGTCGGTGCGGCTGTCGGCGGCATCGCCGGCGGCGTGGCAGGTAGCGTCATCGAACCGCCGCCGCAGAAGGTGGTGACCTATGTTCAGCAGGCTCCCGCCCCGACCAAGCGCGTCGTGGTGAAGGAGAAGGTCGTCGTCGGACAACCTCTGCCGGAGACCGTGGTCGTCACGCCAGTTCCCGATGACCCCAAATATGCATACGCGATCGTCAATGATGAGCGTGTGATCGTCGAACCTTCCTCCCGGAAGGTCATCCAGGTCATCCAGTGACCTTCGGGCGGCTTCGGCCGCCCCTTACGACAATCAGGGCATGCATACAAACGCATGAGAATGCGGGACGGAATCGCGTGCCCGAAACCTCGGAGATTGATCATGAAAAGCAACCATCTCACTATGCTCGTGGCAGCGATGTCACTCAGCGTATCGCCGCTCGCCACGCTGCCCGCCGCAGCCCAGCAGGACACCAAGAGCAGCGGCCAGGCCCAATCCGGTTCTCAGACAGGCACGGATGCCGGTTCGCAGTCCGGCTCCAAGACCACCGGCACCGAGTGCACCCCCGACGCGTCGGGAGCATGCCCGCAAGGCAAGGGCCAGTCATCGCAGCAGAAATCCGGCCAGGGCTCCGACATGAAAAAGAGCGCCGAGCAGCCTTCGAACGATAAGTCTTCGACGAGCGGAACTGCCTCCGGCAAGTCTTCGACAGAAGCCAAACCCGGATCCCAAGACGCCGGCGGCGCCACCACGACCGAACAGAAGCCCGCCGCCAAGTCCGGCAGCACCGATACCAGCGGCTCGGCCACCTCAGGCACGAAGAGCAGCACGCAAAATGCCAAGCCTGCAGAAGGCTCCGGCAACGCCGCCACCACGCAAAGCGGCGACGCGTCGAAGCAGCCGACCGACCAGAACTCTGCGACGACGAACAAGAGCTCTTCGGAAACCAACGTCAACAACAACACCACGACGAATCAGACGTCCAAGACCAACGTCAACATTTCCGTCGAACAGCAGACTGAAATTCGAACAGCGGTGAAGGAGGTCCATGTTGCGCCGGTGAAGGAAGTGAATTTCACGGTCTCCGTCGGAACGAAAATTCCAAAGAAGGTTCGCCTTCAAACACTGCCGCCCCGCATCGTGAAGATCGTTCCGCAGTATGAAGACTACCGCTTCTTCATCCTTGCGGATGGCCGGATCGTCATCGTCGATCCCGATACTCTTGAGATCGTCTACATCATCGAGGCCTGACAGGCATGTCCCGGCCCGCAGGAGCAATCAATGATCTACCATGAAGATAAGTCGTCTGGCGTCGCGTTTCCCGTTGTCGTCATCTTGATTGCCATGGTGGCCATTGTGGTCAGTTTGGCCTTATCCTCGGGCCACCAGACATCGGCTAGGGTTTGGGTTCCTGGTAGCTCGGGAGGACTTCATATGAATCATCACGCTGAGGGGTCGCCGAACGAGGTTTTGGGTATTCAAGGGTAACCGGTTGCGGTCACATCGGGCCGCGAGGATCTGATGCTATCCGGCATCGTCAATCGCTTCCGTGCCAAGGGGCTGACCCGCGCGGTCCCCTGCCCCACACGACCCCGTCCACGGATCGTCAGGATTTCTCACGGAGAAATGGCGGTAGTCATTGGCGCACCGCGACCGGTTTCTTGAAGATGCGCAATTTGCGAGCCCAGCCTATTGGGTCTTTGAGAATCCCACCGCATTTTTCTTAAGAGTTTCGTTGTTGTCCGGCGAAATGAGCAGTCCATGGTGCCCGCATCTGGTCACAATGCGATGTCATATGCAGCATCCGAAAGGCTGGTTTGTCACTCTATGCTTTCAAAACTGATCGTGATTGCCATCGTGGCCCCTGCGCTGGTGCTCACCTCTTGCTCGCATCCCGAGCCGCTTCAGACGTCCACAGTTGCTCCGGTCGCTGCGACGGCAGTTCCAATCACTGACCAAACGGTGATTGCGGAAACCGTGGGACGGGCCACGGTCGGTTCTGATCCGCTAGCGTGGGCCAACCCGTCAACCGGCAGCGCCGGGGTGATCGAGCAGGTCCGGCCGGGTACAAACAATCCAAACGGATGCCGCGACTTCGTCACAAGCAAGCAAACTCTTGAGGGCGTGACTCGGTTCAACGGCGTCGCTTGTCCAGCAGATGGGTCTTGGAAGATAAACGGCTCGTCGGGCTTGCACTAGGTACCGCTACCTGCCCACTGGAATGTGAGCGGCTCTTCCATTTCGCCGGTGAGATCGACCCGACGGTCCGGAAGGGTCTGCCAATCAGTCGTCCACCAATCAGCAAGGGCCCGGGCCTGTATCGCGCTTTTGGCTGCGTACCGCTGAATATCCATGGTGTGGCTGCGATAGATGTTGCCGCCGCCTGCGAGGATAACGGTTGCGGACGCCGTCACAAGCAGCGCTGAACATCCTATTCGTTCGACCGGACGCCGAAGATAAAAGATGGCGAGCAGAATAAACCATGCGGATCCAACCGCCGCTCCGCCGGCCACATCAGAAAAGCGATGTGCACCGAGATATAGACGCGAGCAGGCGATCATAAAGATAAGAACTGCGGCTCCCGTGCCGATCAAGACGCGCACTGCCGGGCGAAACTCGCCGGCGATCAGAAATGCAAGAAAACCATAGGGCACAATGTTCGTCGTGCTATGGCCGCTCGGGAAGGAATATGCACTCCAGCCGGAATAGAGCAGCCCATCGGGTCTTGCTCTGTGAAAAGTCACCTTGATGATGGTGTTGAGAGCCGACGCCCCTGCGACAGCAACCAGCCAGAAAACAGCCGTGCGCCACGCACGTTTCCACAGGAGCCATAGCAATACGATAGCCGTGACCGCCACCACATAATGTCCCCATAGCAAGATGAATCAGGGCTTCCTTGACCGGAATGAGGAAATGCAGCGCGCGGTGGCGTGAGAGCGAGAAGGCTCGGAGGTTTGCGCCACACTGTATCCATTTCATACGGATTGGTGAAGTTGCTGTCACACGAGCGGAATATCGGGGTGCTAACGTCGGCATCGCTGTTCAA
This sequence comes from Rhizobium sp. LARHSG275, assembly GCF_052871115.1. NCBI lineage: Bacteria > Pseudomonadati > Pseudomonadota > Alphaproteobacteria > Hyphomicrobiales > Rhizobiaceae > Rhizobium > Rhizobium sp. LARHSG275. Next base: position 6,212 of record NZ_JBIXJN010000024.1, read on the forward strand.
AAGGAGTTACCATGCGCAATCTAGCCCTGTCGCTCGCCCTCGTCATCGGCCTTGCTTCTTCCGTTTTAGCGGAAGATGCCAAGCCATTTTCCGATGTCAAGGAAATCGACCTCGTTTCGCTGTTGCCGACACCGCCCGCCAATAATTCGCCGCAGATGCAGGCCGAACTCGCTGAAATACTAACGATCCAGGTTACCCGCACACCTGAGATGGCCGCACGTGCCGTCGCCGATGCGGATGAAGATGTCTGGCGCTTCGCCGATGTGATCGACAATCCCAAGTTCACCAAGGAAAACCTGCCGAAGTTCGCCGCCTTCTTTGACCGCGTCGTCGCCACAGAAGGCGCTGTTGTCGATCCGGCCAAAGATTTCTGGAAGCGTCCGCGGCCTCACCTCTACAGCGACCTGGTCAAGCCGATTGTTCCCCTCTCGAAGTCGGGTGCTTATCCGTCGGGTCACACCACCGTCGGCACGCTGATGGGCATCGTCCTTTCCAACATGGTGCCGGAGAAGAGGACCGAGCTGATGGCACGCGCGTGGGAATATGGTCATAACCGTATTGTCGGCGGCATTCACTATGCTTCGGACGTCGAGGCTGGCCGCATCGCCGGCACCGTCATTGCCGAAACGATCCGCACCCATGACGACTACAAAGCTGAATTTGAAGCCGCCAAGGATGAACTTCGATCCGTCCTTGGTCTGTCCCACGTCTGAGCCGATTGACCAAACATCCATTTGAACCGCCGGCGAGAAATCCGGCGGTTCTATGCTTTCAGGCATGGTCGCCCTTGGATGACCTCGCGTTAGAGTTTACTGCCTTCAATTAACGTTTCCGGCAATTTATGCCGAACGGCAGCTAGACCCCGCGGAGGTTACCTTTGGTGGCTTCAGCGCAGTCGTGGTTGAGTACCTAACGACTTGATACATTTCAGTCGCTGCCGACCATTGTCGCCATCCCTCGCCTTGAACGGATCAGAACCAACGAACCCGTTATTGCGAAATTTCCTCTGGAGGAGATTTGTAGGGGGCTAACTTTCTTGAATAAAGTCTCAACTGACGAAGCCGCCACGTGCCCTTGTACGCGCCGCGAACAAATCGCGCTGGAATTGTAGTTCCCAAATCGCATAATCGAATCATCAGAGTCTTAGGGGGTGGCGTGTGATTTCGGAAGCGCAGATTCGGGCAATCGCCCTTGTTCTATATATTGTCGTTCTATTGGTCGTCCAAAGCCTGTTCGTTGACAGCGGATTGAGACCAAACGAAAACGCCATTTGGCTGTACGGTGGAATTGCCAGCCTGCTTTTCGGCAGCAACATACTTAATCCCTATTTCACGCCCCCCTCCGGGGCGCTTATTAATGGCGTGACCGCCATGCTCGCCTTGGTGTCAGCGGTTCCCGTGGTCCTCCCTTGGACGGCGGACGCGTACGTGCTCGGCGCAACCATAGGCTTCTGCGCCATCGTCGCGTTGGTCTCAATCTTGCTGCTGATCTTGCGCGCGCCTTTGGGGGAGGAGCCCTCAACAACTTGGCGCGTTTTCGAGCGTGCGGCCGTCGGGCTAGGCAGTCCCAATATCATCTTCGGTGTGCTGATCACGGCCGCGGTCTGGCTGTTCCACCGTGACGCGCCGACAGAGGTATTCGCTATCCTCGCTACGTTCATCGTGATTGCGGTATTCCGACCTCTGGAGGCTCTGGTGAAGTACGGTTTGTGGTTCCTTGAGATGCCGAAGCCTATCAATCGTGCTGACTTGATTGGCTCGGTCGCCGCTCACCAATCGCCCGGCATTGTTCTTGTCCGTCAAGCAGAGGCGCAAATGATCGCCAGGGGGACTCCAATGGTGATTTCTGACCAGCATGGGCCGCCTCAGCTCGGTGTGGCGCTCAACTACGTAGGGCGAGATGAGGGCAACCTGCTCCGCGTTCTAACAGCTTCTCTGCCGAAGCGACTGGCAGCGCTCCACCGTGGAAGTGTAAAGTCTACAACTGGCATTGCCGTATCCATTGCGGTCACGGACGAAGACAGGGCGGACATTCGTGCGCTCCAGTGGATCGATCGACTATGTGGCATCGTGGATACGGAGACCAGCCCGGAGTACCTGCAATTCGAGGTCATAAATGAGGTTGGACTGGCCGAGGGTTCGCTCGCTGTGGTTCGGATCGGTGGCAACCAGCGTGTCATCTATCAGGTGGTCGACGGCGTGACCCGCGACGAAGTTGTCCAACAAAAGAACAAGTACGGCTACGCCAGGGCGAAGGCGCGCAAAATCGGCACATGGGATGATGACCACCGCCGATTCCGCCCCGTTCCTTGGATGCCGCGAATGAATGCCCCCGTGTTCCTGCTCGAGGAGACCGACGGCGGCCCCGAGGACGACTGCATTGGGCATTTTCCGGCCACCTCCTATGGCGTCCGCATTGATGCCTCCGAATGCGTCACACACAACACCGCGATCCTCGGCATCCTGGGCGTCGGTAAGAGCTATCTTGCGATTGAGCTGGTCGAGCGGATGATCGCGCAGGGGATCAAGGTCCTTTGTCTCGACCTCACAGACCAATATGAGACGCTGTTGAGCGACTTCCTCGATCCCGCATTTGAGGCAGAAAGGAAGGCTGAGCTGGTTGCCGCCGGTGCCGCTGGAGCTGTCAACCAAAACAAGGAGCTTGGAGGCTCTCGAAACACGTTTGTAGCCGCTGTAGTCCAGCAAATGAGGGCGTTTCTTGATCAAGGTGATGACCACTACCTGAGGATATACAATCCAGCACAACTTCGCGTGACGAAGCAGGTGTCAGGCTGGAACGCCGACAATGCGGCATTCCTGAGACTCACTCCTTCTGAGATAACGTCTATTTTCTCGGACGCGGCTTTACTTGTTTGCCAAGAGATCGGGATGACTGACCACGCCCGCCTTTGTCTCGTGTATGAGGAGGCGCACACGCTCGTTCCAGAGTGGAACAGTGTAGCAGCCGAAGGGGACAAGGTGGCCACAGCGAAGAGCGCCAGGGCGATTCTCCAGGGCCGGAAGTACGGTCTTGGCTGCCTACTTATTACGCAGCGGACTGCCAATGTAACCAAGACAATCCTCAATCAGTGTAACACGATCTTCGCCATGCGCACCTTCGACGACACTGGCAAAGAATTCCTTGGTAACTACATCGGAGCGGGTACGCTGCGGTCCTCCCATCCATGCAATCCCGCCATGCTGTAGTTTTCGGGAAGGCTTCGTCTTGCGAGAACCCGGTTCTGATTCGGCTGAACGACCAAGACGCATTCCGCGCCCGGTTTCGACCCGACAATCCGCCCCGGCGACCAGAGCCGATGGCCGTCCCAGAAGCGGGAGAGGTCAATCAAGAAGACCAAATCGCGCCGGGCGGCGAGCTATGAGGGTAGCGAATTTCGCCATCCAGGCGATCTGGACGTCCGAAATGGCGGCGCATAAGCTCAGCCGAGTGCCGACTGGGGGACAATGACCAAGTGAGCGTCCGCCTCGCGATGAGCGAGGATGGCCGCCCGTCTCGCCACGCTTTGAACGCCACTGAGCCGCTCGAAGAAGATCCGGCTGCTGATGGACATTTGTGCAGGAGATGCGACGCTTGCCTCGACCAAGCGGCCGTTAAGCTCATCATCGCGCCGGTCTACTCTGCCCGAGGACCAAACAGGCCGGCGCCGCCGCTGCCGGGAAGCGAAACCTTCCGGCGTCAGGCGCTCCATTTCCGTGATGAACGCCTCAAGGCTGGTGCGTGCGTCCTTTCCCTTGCTGCGTTGGCGCAGCACCTCGATTACATCGGCGGGCTGGCGCATGCGGCTTTCCATTCTCTCCCCCTGTCTCGGAATACACATGGTGGAACGATGCGCCGTAATTGAACGAGACATGGTGCCGCTGGTGGATATTGGGCAGGACGATTTCGCTGGGAAAGAACATCCGGGACGCCTCGAGGATGCGGTTACCCTCATAATACTGGTTTAGCAGGGCCTTGCTGCGAAGTTGGCTGGAAATGCGAAGTCATCTATAGTACCGCCTCTTCGCTGAAGCCACGCCAGCAGACTTGCCCTGACCTCCGCCGTAATCTCAAGCTGTACAGGACGTCCGGTTTTCTGCTGGATGACCATTGCTCGTGTTCGGATCTTCCTGGCCCTTGAGGAGAGTTCAGGTCTTGATCTTTACGAGATCGCAGCCTCGTAGCTTGATGTCGATCGCGAGATCGAACAGCGCTCGGTCTCGTATACGCCCCTCTCTATCGAGAAAGAAACGAATTGCCCAAATCTGCCGCTGTTTCAGCGGCTTCTTTACCCCCGACCTTCCTGCCGGCGTTTCACGCGGGGCGCCCCAGTGCAGCAGGATCATATTGTGCGGATACCCATTTGAGTTCTCCTTCGGCCACCATTGGCCACTGCAGGGGGGAGCCGAAAGCGGACTGTCGACTTCGCGAGAGCGGATCTAAGAAAGCATACATCCACCAGCTTCGTATGTTGCGCTGTGCTAGCGGCTTCCTTCGTCAGATGGTCTGAGCGATCAGCGTGTTGATCGGGTTGTGCCCGCCCCAGGCGCGCTTGCAAGTCTTGCGTTCCACCGCGGTCAGGTACTTCGCTGAAAACAGTATTGCGCTACGCACGTAGCCGGAGGGCTCGTCCTCGTAGGAGGTGCGCACCGTCCGCTTCTGCTGCGCCACGCCGTGCTTCGCGGCGAAAATGGCAGCCATGGCGCGCGTCTCCTTCGCGACCCTGCGGTTCTGGAGCCACTGAAGGGCCGTATTCACCGTCGGCCGGCTGACAGTCCTCGCCCTTACAAGCGCGGCGAGCAGGAACATCCGCTGGTAGTCCGACACGGTGTCGTCCGCCACCAGTTCTTCCAGCGCGCCGACCACGTCCTGGCTCGTCCGGACGAAGGTTGAAATGTAGGAAAAGTACAGCCGTGTTTGGTGCGGCTTGTCCTTCAGCTTTCCGAGCACATGCTCGACGGCGCTTTCCGATTGGGCAGAGCGCAGGATGGGAAGGCAGAACTTCTCGATCTGATCCTCCTGGTTGGGGTAGTCCCCGATGTTGTCCATCAGGCGCTCGACCGCGGCGTTCTCAAGTTCCTCCTCGTCGTCGTCCTCGTTGCCTGCTTCTGCCTCGTCGTCCTCATCTTCCCACTCGACCTCAAAGCCGTACGGGCTGGCGCGATTGTAGGTGTCATCATCCTCGATTTCCTCGCGGATTTCGTCGAACAGGCGGTCGATCGCGGTCTCTTCCTGGATGACCTCGTCGGCTGGCATGATCTTGGACTTGTACTCGTTGAGGTGCAGGCCGTCTTTGCGCAGGGTCTCGATCAGTTCGGCGAGGCCCTGACGGGCCTCCGCTTCGGACGGGAAGCCCATGTAGATGTCGTCCACGTAGCGCGCTGACATAATCTCGGCGAGCTGGCAGTACGCGTCGAAGTCGGAAAGGAAGAAGTTGCCGAGCGCGTCGGAAGGATAGACACCCTGGACGATGCCGAACGAATTCCGCTCGCGAAACGCCAGCATCATCTCTTCCAGCAGGCTCACGACCTCCGGAGCGCAGCCGGCCGCCGACATCAGATTCACGAGATGGTGCTGCGGCAGCCGCTCGAAGTAGTTCGAGATGTCCGCCTTCAGTATGAAATCGCTATCCCCGCAGATTTCGGCGACCCGCTCCTGGAATCGTTCCCAAGATTCGTGGTTGGGCACGAACATCTGTCCTTCCTCTTCCGACGGAACGTGGCTGAACGAACGGCTGCGGTCCTGGCCCCCCTCCAGCTCCTGCATGACGTTGTCCACGAGAGCTTGGTACATGAAGCGGTCAGCGGGCCTTAGGATGCTTCCGGGTCGCGTGAAAAAGCGCTCCTTCGGCACACTCATGGTGATGGGTAGTTCAGGCTGGTAGGTCCCCGCGCGTACTTGCTGCTTGACCTGCTCCCACAGCTCACCGCCAGCGCGGCTGAAGATCGCGTTGTAGTGGGGGGCCAGGATGAAGTCGCTGCGAATGTCCGCCTTCACGTGAGCGATGACGCTCTCGTGGTCAAATTGCGCGATGATCCTTCTATCCAGGCCGGGCATGTTAACTTCCCCAGGTTGACCTGCCTCGATACACTTCCGACGCTGGCGAGTCCATCCTGCCTCACGCTGTGGTTGATTCACGCCTGAGAGCTCCGGTGAATGTCCGGTTCCGGGTACGAAGCCCGGCATTATGAAAGACGGCAATGAAGGCGCGCAAAGCAGCCAAAGCGTTTACTGCTGAAAGGGCATCCGCTCGGGCTCACCGCGATTCGTAGAGTTGAACCGCCTTACCGTTATGAGTTGTTGGCGGCTATCGATCGGCGAACACAACGGTATGCAAATTTCAAGGGCCGGACCTGAAAAGCCAAGCCACAAAATTCTTCGTTGCAGCCAGGAATCTGTGTAACATCCACGTTGCAATGGGACTGGGGGGCATGGGGTGCCATTCTACATACGCAAGTCGGTCAAGGCGGGACCATTTCGGTTTAATTTTTCCCAAGGAGGTATCGGCGTCTCTGTCGGCGCGAAGGGCTTAAGGGTCGGTACTGGACCTCGGGGCCACTATATCCATGCCGGACGACACGGACTGTATTATCGAGCGTCACTTGGCAATGCTGGCCAACGTCGACAGAGGGCTGTGAGCGAGCCACCGCCCGGTCAGGTCACTTTTGAAGTACCTGCGGTGAACATGATTGAGTTCGAGTCCGGCGACGTCTTGTTGATGCGCGACGAGAACTTCGGCGAAGTGTTGGACGAAATCAACGCGAAGGCCAGTCAATGGCGGTTGTCGGCTCTTTTTGGATGGCTCACGGCTCTCCTTGGCATCCTTGTGCTGGCGAAAGCGCCGTCGGTGGGGATTTGGGTCCTGATCGCGACCCTTCCCGTCTGGGCGATAGGGTCGTGGCTCGACTCGTACCGCCGATCGACAGTTCTCTTCTATGATATCGATGGTCCGGTCGAGCAGGCGTACAAGGAAACGATCGCGGCGTTTGATAATTTGAGCTCTTGTGCCGCGAAATGGCATATTGAGGCTGGCGGTGCGATCAACGATCTAACGACCTGGAAAAGAAATGCAGGCGCATCCTACCTGGTGAAGCGAACCGCCACGAAGCTCGTCTACGCTTTGCCCAAGGTTATCAAGAGCAACATCACACCGCCCTCGATACATGTCGGCAAGCAGATCATTTATTTCATGCCAGACGTTGTTTTGGTCGCGCACAATTCGCGCTTCGGTGCATTGCCATACTCTGAGATCCACGCTCGCTGGCAGGAGTCACGGTTTATTGAAGAGGGTCATGTCCCTCGTGACGCGAAGGTCGTCGACCGCACTTGGCAGCACCCCAACAAGCATGGCGGTCCCGATCGGCGTTTTCGGAACAACCGCCAACTGCCCGTCTGTCTGTACGACACCCTTCACCTGCAAAGCGACAGCGGTCTCAGCGAGGTACTGGAATTTTCGCAAGTGGGAAAGCTGGCGAGTTTCGTCGCCGCTCTCCAAGCTTTAGCGAAAGCAAAGATGGAGGCTGCACTGGCCCCGAAAGCGATCCCACCGAACGCGACGTCATTATCGCCACCAGTGGCACCAAGTTCGCCTGTGCCGGATGAACAGAGACGAAAGAGCGCTGTGCCTGCTATAGCCCTCATCATTGGGGGCATCTTTGGACTTCCTATTGCTATCACCGCACTCCAAAACGCGGAGAAATCGACTAGGCCCGTCACAACGCAGGCCGATGCTCCCACCGGTTCAGGGCAAATCGCATCGTCATCGTCAACGCTGGGAAGGCCGGCGGCCTCTGCTGCCGGTTCAGCACAAGGGTCACCATCACCGTCGACGATGGTGACCCCTGCCACAACCCCTTCTGGCTCAGCGTCGGAAAGCGGTAAGCCGGCAGTCGTAGTCCAGGCACCGAACGTTGACGCTACGGCAACAGTAAATGATCCGGCATTTTCAACACCTGCCTCCCTTGGGGTTGATCAGGAGCTGACACCCGATCCTACGATCTTCGAGGCGCTTGCGGCAGCCGCGACCGCGCCCGCCGCGTATACATTGGACGCGGCATCACAGCCGCCTGCCGCGCCTTACATCGCCCCGCCGGAACAAAAATTTGCCTACATGAAGCAGCCCTTCCAATTGAGGGAAGGACCCGGCGCAAAATACGTCCCGGTCGGCGCAGTCGGCCAGAATGCGCTGCTCGCCGTCCTTGAGACGGAGGGCGGATGGGTCCATGTCTCTGGTGGTCCGTCAGCGATGGGATGGGTACCGAAGGAGTTGCTTGGCCAACGTCCAGTTTCGCGTCAAGCAACCACGCCCAAGGTGCAAAACACATTCCAGCCTCCGCCCGGGTTTGGTGGTCGGACTTATTGAAGTGTGCACGGCCCCCAGGTCGCATCGGGTTTGCGGCACCAGCCGCTGTTGCTCAATTCTGTAAGAAGCAGTGCTTGTGAATTACAAGCGTTCTGCGCGTACGATAACGAGCACGCAGCGTCGTCGGTCAGCCAGCGACGAATAATCCGATCTGGTCCAGCCACCGGATTTTCCTTGGTCGTGATCTTACCATTCTCCGCCAGAATTTTGTGGGTCGCAGGGTCCCATGTCATCACTGCATTCACCGCGCCAGACGACGATTTTTTACGTGCCGGGCTGTAGGTATACCAATCGACCACAGCGAAGACGGTACAGATGTCAAAGCACGCCGCGCATGCTGTGCCAGACCGAACGGCATAAATGCGCACAGGCCACCGTACTGTGAACTGCTGCTTCTCGTTTAGGACGTCTGCCTTCGAGCGCGGGGAGCCGTAATAGACAACGGAGTCTCCGTAGTTGTTCGCGAGGAAGGACATTCCTTCGTTCGTCGACCAGGTCCGCTGTGTTTCGAGGAAGAACTGTAGCGCGGCTTCGTTCAATGCTGTCGAGGGAGCTTCGTTCGATACGGCAGTCTCTTCCGCCGTCGGCGCCACATAGGGGATAGGCTGCCCAGTCACGAGACCAAGGCCAGCCATGTCGATCAGCGACAGCACCCGTCGATCGCCGTCGGCCAGACCGGTGACAAACATGAACAAGGTGGGGTCGAGGCCCATCTCCGCGAGGTAGGCTTTGTATCTATCGGTGCCGGTTTGCGGACCCGAGCTACCCGGCGAAAGAAGTGTTCGATCAACGACTATCGAGCCGTCTTCCGCAAAACGCCGCACTCCACCGGCAAAAGCGAATAAGCATGCAGCCTCGCACTTCGAACCCGAAACTTGCAACGTCGAAAGCTTCATCCGACGAATAGCCCAGCCATATCCAATCGCGGCATCGGCATCACCGCCCGGCGAATTGAACGCGATGAATTTCGGAGTGCTTTTCTTAATTTCGGCTTCGAGCTTATCGGGAAGATCGCTGGGCTCGAAGGTTCCTTGAATCAACAAGATGTCGTTGTTCGCCGCTTTCACATGGGCAAGTCTGATCGCTGCGTGACTGGGGCTTGTAATTAGCGCAGCCAATGAAATGAGGCAGGAAATGAAGATAGACGAGCGCATCGCTCCCTCCCCGATCTCATCGGATTAGTTCGTTGAAATTCCAAAAGCTGTTAGAACTTGAGGCGTAATCGTTCCAGTCACCTTCAGCCCATAGGCATCCTGCATTTTATTTAGTCCAACCCTCGTCGCGGTGTCGACCTGCCCTGTTACCGGGCCGCCGAAATAACCAAAGGCAATCAGGGCTGTCTGAACCTGTATAACGATACGGCGAAATTTGTCTGAGTTGCCCGGCAACGTCTTCAGCGGCATTGGGGCTGTATTCGCCGGGGAAGATTGCGGGGCAACCTGCGTCGGATAGCTGCCGGTCGAAGTCGTCGCCGGTATGTTAGGAGTCGTCGGTAGGCTTCTGATGACGGGTCCCGGATTAGGCGAATAGCTCGGCGTCGGGTCGGGTTGCGTGTAGGTCGTGCTGTTGTTGTAGTCGCCGCGCGGCAAGACGTAGCCGCCACCAGAGGCCGATGCATGGCTCGCGTGACTGGCATGACTTGCGTGGCTCGAATGTGAGCTATGACCTGCGAGGGTGTAGACCTGCTTGACCTGCAGCCTCTCAAAGAGAATGGTTGCAGGGTTCTTTTTGGTAGGGCCGACAAGTGGCGCTGCATCGCTTTTTGATGGCATGAACCCAGCCGCAATCAATGACGGCACCAGGTAAACCCTGCGCTTTTTCATTGTCGTGACAGTCCCCCAAACCCCTGATCAGCTTTATACCATTCAAAAAATCCACCACAAGTGGAGCGCAACGCACATTCGCCGCACTCTTCGAGGAATTTGTTCTTCCAGTCTGAAATCGTGCTCGGTGCCAAATGCCGGTACTGTGGGGGAACCGTGCAAAGCGGAAAATTATAAAGAAGAGTCTGGAGACCGCGCCCGATCGCGAGATTGATGGCGCTCCGCAGTTGACCGAAATCCAGCGACGTATCCTTGAACGAATGCGCCCAATTCATTCTGCCGTAGCCGATATTTTCCAGTTGCATGATGGCCCAGACATCGATGAACGGAAGCCGGGTCGAGGCGTAGTCCGCAAGCCGTGGCAACACATCCCAGTTCTGCTGAAGGACAACCGTCCGAAGCTCGACGGCCGCCCCCGCCCTCATCAGCGTCACGAAATTCTGCGACAACGTTTCAAACGCACCCCGCTTTGCAACGATGCTGTCGTGAAGTTCGGCATGAGGCGCATACAGTGGAATGCCCCACAGCACGCGATCTCTTCCGATCTCATCAATAATGGCAATGTCGCCAGGTTCGAAAAACTGGCCGTTGGTCAGAACATGAAATGAGATATCCGGTCGGGCCTTCGCAGCGGCGACGAGGAATTGATACAGTCTTCGTTTGTGTAGCAGCGGCTCGCCGCCAGATATTGTTATCCGAGCGTTTTTCGGGGCCAAGGTCGCGGCGACTGTGAATTGCTCGAAGAGGTCGACGTGATATTTCTTCGGAGGTTGCGAGCACATCACGCAGAGTTGGTCGCATTGTTCGGTAACCAGGAAGGTGTTGTGCCTCGACCCTGCTCGCACCAATCGATGAGCTGAGTTTCGACCGGGAACTAGAAGGAGCACGTCGCCGTCGAGATCGGTTTGGGGACCGCAATAAACGCGAAGCGAATAGCCCGCGAGATCGAAGGTTTGACTCTCATGGTCACGATCGATCAGGACAGCATCATGCTCACTCTCCACCACGTCCGTGCGTAGGCGAACGATACTTGGATGGTCGATTGGAACGTCATCGATCTTGAGCCGCAAATCGATCATCTGTGTACCGGGGCCAGCGAAGAATCGAACTCCGGAATTCCGGCCCATGCCGCGAGGCTCTTGTGGGCTTTTTTGTCATCCGAATAGAGGAGCTCGAATATCTTATCGAAGATCGCGGTGTGCCGTCGGCAGAAGGTGGTATCCCGCTTCGGCACGTCGATACGACCATACCGTGAGAGGTCGTCGATCACGTCGATGCCGCAGGCCGCTTGGTATGGACAGTGGATGCAATCTGGATGGAACGAGTTAGTGGCTTCCTCATTCAAGACATCCAGCTTTACCTGATCGATGCCATCCCAAAGGTTGCCAAGACTCAGATCAATCTGTCCCACTCTCGTCACCATCCTTGCCTCGTCCGACGGATAAAACGTCCCGTCAAAATCGATGACTATGTAGTCCTTACCCAGGATATTCGGGTTGCGAAGGTCCACATGATGGTTATGGCCGCCGCGTAGAACCCGGCGAAGACAATGCGTGAAGTAGAATTCCTCGACAGGGAAATCTGCTGTCCAATTGTGCTCGATCAACGCATCAATGAAACGGCCATGATAGTAGTTCCATCGCTCGTCCATACCCGTTGTCTGGTATCGCTTCCGAGCGAAGCCTTGGTGGTTGATAGGCCGGAGGAAAATCGAACGAAAGCCGAAGTCGCCGAACGTCTCAATGATCTGGTTCGGGGTTGGCAAATTGTTGATATCAAGCGTGGGCAACGCCGACACTTTCCCTCGCCCTAGCCTTTCGATCCCATAGCGAAGGTTCGAAACAAACTGGTCGGTGCCGTCGGATGTGATTGTCCGCTGCCGTTGATGAGCCGAAAGGTCACCATCAAGCGACGTACTAACGAATGTGTCCGAAGCGTCGAGAAACGTCCAGGCTTCATCGGAAACAGACTGCAGATTGGTGCAAACGGTGAAGCTTACGTCCTCGAATTTGCGCCGCGCAAACTCTCGAACCGTCTGCAGCAGGTCCAATCGCAAAAGCGGTTCGCCGCCTTGAAACTCGATTTTCGCACTTGCCGTGTCCATGCCGTCTAGAAAACGAAGAACCTGGGCGAGCGCGTCCTCGGTCCAGTCAAATCCAGCGGTGTTCTCGTTTACCCGCGACACCTGGCAATAGCCGCACGCCAAGTTGCAACGAAGTGTCGGAACGAGAATGACATAGTTCAGCCCCTGCGGTCGATGCAGTCGCTGTGCCCACCGATATGCAAACCCCAGATACGCGGGGTCGCCTACTTCATCGAATGCGTACCCGTTCCTATGAAGAAACTCGGTGTCTGAGGCGGTCAAATTGCCACCGGCGTATCGCTCAAGGAAGTTGCGATCTCCCCGAAAATAGCCACCCGCATCGTCAGCAAAAAGGTAATCGGAGGCCAAACGCGTGAATTTCAGTGGGAAGACAGTCATCGCCCGAGAACACTGCTAATGAGAGCCCGTCGAAGGGGGAGCGTCTCCGAATAGATTTTCTCCCGGTAGAGGCAGTGGTGAAAATTTGCGATCAACGTGTCGACGGGCGACGTACCGTCATCGAATAGCGTAAGTTGCTTCGACACCTCGACCCTTGCCACTGCATTCGCCGCATTGAAACGAAGGACGGCCGCAGCAAGGTAAGGTCGATGCGCTTCATCGACATCGATCAAAGTGCGTCGTTCATATTTCTGGATCAGCGTGCTGGATTCTGTTCTTTCCATCAGACAATGACGATCGACTCCCTCTTCGCATCAATTGTAGCAACTCGGTCGCTGGATCACCAGATGGTTGTATTGCATTTCCTGAGAATAACGGGGATGCCCATCAGTTATCTTGTGGGGCCGGAAACCAATTCAGAAAAAAATGATCTCGCGGACGGGGGCCCTGAGCCCATATCGGCTTCTTGCAACGCCTCACGCCTGGCGGTTGATGATACCACCTCGTCCGGCTCGAAACTTGAACAATCCGTAGCTTCTGCTCAGTTTTGCACCGCCTGCGGAGAATATTACCGGTTATCACTTCTTCGCGTCTATGCTCCTTACATTCCTCAAGCCTGTGCTTGAGCCTTCCTGCTTATGCTGAGTGTCCGGTCAAAAATGCGGCATTTTCAATACCGTTCCCCTGTCGTAGATTGGTCAAAACACCTACCGCGATGATGGTCTTCTGTTCTTTTCGATATACCGCTTATTAAGGGACAGCTCCTATTTCCGCTCGCCCTCGGCATTGGGGCCGGGAGATATGGAATGCGAGTATGCCAAAACAAGACGTTTCCTCACGCCATTTTCAACGAAAAATCTCAGACTTCTGCGACGTCCGCGTCGCGCCGATTGCATCGAAGCAAGTCCTGGAGAATATCAAACCTTACCTCATCAGCCTGATCATTTATCGCAAGTCGCCGCCTTTGCTGAACGGCCGCATCAACTGGACGGCGATCGGTGAAATCTGCGGGATCGATGAGGGGATGACACCCGAGCTCAAAAACCATCTGCGCCCTGGTCTCGACGCCATCCTCCGATGGCTCCGCCTGCCGTCCGCAGCGGAAGACGTTCGGCCGTCCAAGTCGAAAACCACATCGTCCAAACCCGCTCGTCGCGCGCCAGCATTAACGGCATCCGCCACCCGCAAGCCCCAACGGCTGGGCAGCGACAACACCCCGGCCCAACCCGCCTCTGCGCCGCGAGGTCCGCAGCCAAAACCGATCCAGGAATTCCCCGAACCGCTCTTCGAGGCGGGGGACGATCCCGAGAGCTTTCAGGACGCGCTTATCTATCAAATGCGCCGCTTCGGCGACAGTTATTGGCAACTCTATCGCGCAATCATTCGTCTGGGTGAGAACTTCGACCACAAGACCCTGTTGTCATGGATCCAGGGTGAACGCGCGCCGAGATCGATTGCCAGTTTCCAAATCCTCGCCCGCATCGAGCGGCGCTACCGACTGACGCCGGGCTATTTCAAGGCGAAGCTTCCGCATCAGGCGCGTTCGCTCAACGGTCACGACCTTGGTGATATCAGTCCTGCCGAGCGGCGGCGATTGGCCTGGCATCTGCCGGACGATTTTGGCAGCCTGCCGTTTTCAAAACGAAAGGAAATCCTCGACTGGGTGCGGCGCGTCATTATTTCCGGCTCTACTGATTATCGCCGATACCAGGCGGCCGCCAGCAAGCAACGTTACGCCATCCGCTTTCCCGGCATCACCTACGGCGGCGGATCGCTGTCTCCCCGGTCGCCCGTGCTGACCAGCAGCACCGGTCGGAGTGCGGACGAACCCTTCGAGGATCCGGACCTTCTTTTCGGCGTGGCCGACGCGCCGCCGCGGCTGGCGCTGGAGATGGCGGACCTGATCCGCTTCAAGACCTCAACACTGACGGCGATCGGCTTTCAGCGCAATGGCGTGTGGGGCGAGGAAACGGCATCCCAGAAGGTCGAGCATCTTGGACTAATGTTCGGGGCGCTGGCCGCCTCACCCGCCGGCATCGTCAAAGGCCGCGGCGTCCCGCTCAGCCAGCTGACCTTCGGCATGCTGATTTTCCCAGGTGTCTGGGATTGGTATTTGCAATGGCGTGAGCAGCGACGCGGCTTCTACACCAAGTGGGAAGAAGACATGCTGATGGTCGCCCAAGCCCTCACCCGTGCCGAGGTCGGCTGGATCCGGCAGCATCCGGAGCTTCTGAAGAATGTTCGCCCGATCGAAGGCTTGATCGCGCCAGAGGAGATCGAATTCGCTTCGCGCGACTGGCACGGCGCCTGCGATGCGTTTCATCGACATGCTGCCAATCGCTCCAAGGAAGTCCAGCGGGTCATGCGGGTGCATCGCGATCCGTTCGAGCCGATCATGGTGATCCTCGAAGCGGACAGTCCGCTAGCAGAGTACCGCAAGATCACCGATGAGATCTTGAAGCGCATGCCGGACGAAGACCACTATCCGCGGCCGGCGGCGGAAGCTGTCCGCTCCTTCCTGATGCTCCGGCTCGGACTTCATCTGGGGCTGCGGCAAAAGAACCTCCGTCAACTGCGCGTCTGCCCGCGCGGCCATTTTCCGACGGCGGAGCGCCGGCTGGAAGATATGAAGTGCGGCGAGCTGCGCTGGAGCGACCGCGAGCGTGGCTGGGAAGTGCTTATCCCGTCCGTCGCTTTCAAGAATTCCGGCTCGTCCTTCTTTGGCCAGAAACCGTTCCGGCTGATCCTGCCCGACCTGCTCGACCTCTACAAATACCTGGACGCCTATATCGACCGGCATCGCGGTATGCTGCTCGCCGGCGCGAAGGATCCCGGCACTTTGTTCGTGAAGACGGTCAAGACGACCAGCATCGACGCCGCCTACGACTCCACGACCTTCTACGAAGCCTGGCGGACCGTCATTCAACATACGGGATCTACAATCCGTATACCGGTCGCGGCGCCATCAAGGGCCTGCTGCCGCACGGACCGCACAACGTCCGGGATATTCTCGCAACCCATATCCTCAAGCAGACGGGCTCCTACGAACAAGCGAGCTACGCTATCCAGGATACTCCGGATGTAGTGCAGCAGCACTACGGTCGTTTCCTGCCGCAGGATAAGGCGGCGCTCGCGGCAAAAATCCTGAACCAAGTTTGGGAACCGGCATAGGACGGAACGAGCGATCGGCCGGAACTCCGCTTACATGCGGTTCGGTCAGTGGTCTGCCGAGCTTGCCGCCGCGTCGAGTGGCAAGTTCGGTCTGCCTCGATTGCCTACAGTCTCATTCTGAGGGGCCATTTATCGCCAACTTCGCGGAAGCTGGTGGTATTTGCGTGTTGTTAATCACATGAATTAACGATGTTCTTTCGTGTTGCGGAAGTCAATTTCTCACTAACTTCCGTCACGATTAATGATGCTCCAAGCCTCATCTAACCATCGATAAGTACCTCTTATCGGTGGTAGATTGATTTCGCCCCGCAAATCAGAAAGAATCGGGGCAATCACGGTCCGAGCGGCCGCTGAAACCGTCCTTCTGGAGCGCCCGTGGCCAAACCCAAGACATCACTGACCGCCGTCGAGCGGCGCGCGGAAGAGCTCGACACGATCGCCGCCGTGCTGCCGATCGAGCGCCGCGACGAACTCGCCGAGCTGCTTACCGACCAGGACATCGAGACGCTGCGCCATCTCGTCAACCAGGGCATGGGCGACAACACGCTACGGGCCCTCACGTCCGATCTCACTTATCTCGAGGCTTGGGGACTGGCAGCCACCGGACGATCGCTGCCCTGGCCGGCACCCGAAGCACTGCTGCTGAAATTCGTCGCCCATCACCTCTGGGATCCACAGCGCCGCGAGACCGATCCTGATCACGGCATGCCGGCCACCGTCGACGCAAACCTCAGGAGCCAAGGGTTTCTCAAATCCGTCGGCCCGCACGCGCCATCGACGGTGCGCCGGCGGCTGGCTAACTGGTCGACGCTCACCAGATGGCGCGGTTTTGACGGCGCCTTCGCCTCGCCTGCCCTCAAATCAGCCATTCGCCTCGCCGTTCGCGCCGTTCCCCGGACGCGGCGTCGCAAGAGCGCCAAGGCCGTCACCGGCGATGTGCTGGCAAAACTGCTTGCAACCTGCACGACCGACAGTCTGCGCGATCTCCGTGACCGTGCAATCCTGATGGTTGCCTTTGCCTCCGGTGGTCGGCGGCGCAGCGAGATCGCCGGCCTGCGCAGCGAGCAGCTGTCCGTCGAGCCGCCAATCCCGGGGGACGATGGCCCTTCCCTCCCCTCTCTCGCCATCCATCTCGGACGCACCAAGACGACTAGCGGCGACGAGGACGACGTTGTCTATCTGACCGGTCGGCCGGTGGATGCCCTGAATGCCTGGATGGTGGCCGCCAAGATCGAGAGCGGCAGCGTGTTTCGGGGCATCGGTCGCTGGGGGACTGTTTCGCGACGGGCGATCGATCCGCAGTCGGTCAATGCGATCCTCAAGCAGCGGGCCGAAATGGCTGGGTTGGATGCTGGGGAGTTTTCCGCGCACGGGCTCCGATCGGGCTATCTGACCGAGGCGGCTAATCGCGGCATTCCCCTTCCCGAGGCGATGGAGCAGTCGCGCCATCGATCCGTGCAACAGGCGTCGAGCTACTACAATAATGCTACGCGTCGAAGCGGACGGGCTGCCCGTATGCTTTAATTGCGGGAGGAGGAGGATTTTCTTAAACCCGAGCGGCTGCATTGGACTGCATCCCCACAGCGGCCGTTTTTCCACCCTAGCTGGTTGCAATGATTCTCGTCAGTGAACTCGCTTGGATGCTAATTGAGTCGCCATGTCGCCACCGCCAAATGTATCCCTTGCGCCTATTGCTTCGAAGATTCCGGTGTACGGGTGAAAACGGCATCCGCAGATACAGCCTCGATAACGTATTGTAATTGCACATTAATGTTTAGATCTCTTTGCACGAGCGACGGTCGGCATTAAGGTTTTGTTAACCCTAAATAGCTTGCCAGCCTGTTAGAATCGATGCTTATTGCAAGCAGCGGAGTGATTAGGAAACTCTGCTCAGAAGCGCTATTTCAAGAAATCAGGTCCGGGGATGCCCAAAAACGCTGCAAAATTACCGCCAAAAGATGAAGACCTGATGGGGTTGATTGAGCGCCATTCTCGTTCCTTGTCGGCGCAACTGCAAGAGCATCAGCTCGCGACCTTTCCCCCTACGGCGGAAAAGGGCATCCGCACGTTTCAGCCAGCGGAGGCAGCAAAGCTGGTCGGCGTGAAAGAAGTATATCTGCGCCAGCTCGCAAACGAGCTCGAAGGTCTCCAGGTCAGCACCAGTCCGACCGGGCGCCGGTCGTATTCCGTTGAGGACATGCACAAGATCCGCAAGCACCTCGACCAGGTGGGCCGGGGCAATCGCCGCTATCTTCCACACCGCCGCGACGATGAAGCGTTGCAGGTTATCTCGGTCATGAATTTCAAGGGCGGGTCCGGCAAGACCACGACTGCCGCTCATCTGGCCCAGTATCTCGCGCTTCGCGGCTACCGCGTGCTCGCTATCGATCTTGACCCGCAGGCGAGCCTGTCCACACTCTTTGGCAACCAGCCAGAAACCGATGTCGGCGTAAACGAGACGCTTTATGGTGCGATTCGATACGACGACGCTCGCCCAATGGCCGAGATTGTTCGCGCGACTTACATTCCTGATCTTCATCTGATCCCCGGCAACCTCGAACTTATGGAGTTCGAACACGATACGCCGCGGGCGCTGATGAAGCGGAAGATCGGCGATACCATGTTCTTCCACCGGATCAACGAGGTGCTTGACCAAGTGGCACCCAATTACGACGTTGTGGTGATCGACTGCCCGCCACAACTAGGCTACCTCACCCTCTCCGCCCTGACCGCAGCCACCTCGGTTCTGATCACCGTGCATCCGCAGATGCTCGACGTCATGTCGATGAATCAGTTTCTGTCGATGACATCGGATCTGCTCCGGGAGATCTCATCGCACGGTGCGCGCTTCGACTATAACTGGATGCGCTATCTCGTGACGCGGTTCGAGCCGAGTGATGGGCCCCAGAACCAGATGGTCGGGTATCTCAGGGCGATTTTCGGAGAGAATGTTCTAAACTTCCCGATGCTGAAGACAACGGCCGTTTCCGATGCCGGTCTCACTAACCAGACCCTTTTCGAGGTGGAGAGAGGCCAATTCACCCGGGCCACTTATGATCGCGCGCTTGAGGCGATGAACAACGTCAACGACGAGATCGAGTCGCTGATCAAGAAAGCATGGGGAAGAAAGTCATGAGCAGGAAGGACATCCTCCGCACCCCCAAGCCAACCGCCGCCGTCGCGGCGCCGGTTGAAAGACCGATTAAGAGCCGAAGCATTCTTCCGCTAATGGGCTCCCCACCAGCGGAAGGAGCGACACCGGCATCATCGCGTCTCACTAGCCAGGTTGGCGGTGCTTTCGCAGAAGGTAAGGCGAGGTTTGAGCGCGCCGAAGAAATCGAAAAACGCCTGGCTGAGGGTCAAACCATCATCGAACTCGATACGGATACGGTCGATCCATCTTTTGTTCAAGACCGCATGCCCGGTGATATTGCCGGTCTTGTTGAAGCGATCCGCGAACAAGGCCAGCAGATCCCTATTCTGGTGCGCCCTCACCCCGAGGCACCGGGGCGCTATCAAGTCGCATTTGGGCACCGTCGTTTGCGCGCAGTCTCGGAACTCAACCTGCCGGTCAAGGCGGTTGTCAGGGAACTTACAGACGAGCAGCTCGTAATTGCCCAAGGTCAGGAGAACAATGAACGCCAGGACCTGACATTCATAGAAAAGGCGCGGTTCGCCTCTCGGCTGACCGAGCAATTTTCACGAGATGTCGTGATGGCAGCGTTGTCCGTCTACAAAAGCGATCTCTCGAACATGCTGTCGGTGGTGACCCGCATCCCCACGGAAATTGTCGACGCAATCGGCTCGGCGCCCGGGATAGGCTTGAAAAGTTGGGTGGCTCTCGCCGAGCTTCTCACGCGCGACGATGACCTTGAACAGGCTTCAACTTTCCTGCGATCGGCCGAGGCGAAAGCCCTGCCCTCGCCCGACCGGTTCAAGTCGCTCGTCGCCGGCCTCAAACCTACACCAACCAAGCGCGGACTACCGGATCTCCTGACAACGCCCGCGGGGCTACGTTTGGCCCAGGTAACGAAGAGTAAAACCAAGTTGGACCTGTCGATCGATCGGCGCGAGATGCCAGATTTCGCCGCCTTCGTCTTGGAGCGCTTGCCAGCGCTCTTCGAGGAGCATCGCTCCAGGAACAGCGCTCAAGACCATTTGAACAACGGAGATTAGCGGAAAAAGAAAAAGGCCCCCAAAACGTCGCCGTCGTGGAAACCTCTTTCAGATCTAAGCAACCTGAGAATCGCACTTCCACGGATATTCGTCAAGAGTCTTTGGCACCGATTTGGTGAGCCGATTTCTTTTGCCTTTTGAAAGGTGAAAGACGATGCAAACAGGAAGTGTGACGACGCCCTTCGGGCGGCGGTCGATGACGCTTGCCCTCGTGAAGCGACAAGTCGCTACAAGAGAGATCAAGGCGGGAAAATCTGTCGAAAAATGGAAGGTCTTTCGGGACGCTTCTGAGGCCAGGGAAGCGCTCGGCCTGCAGTCGAGCAGCCTTGCTGTGCTTGACGCGCTGCTGAGTTTCTACCCGGAGAACGAATTGCGCCAGGAAGCACAGTTGGTGGTGTTTCCGTCGAACGCACAATTGATCCTGCGTGCCCATGGCATGGCTGGAGCAACACTTCGCCGTCACCTTGCATTGCTGGTGGAATCCGGGTTGATCGTTCGGAAGGACAGCGCGAACGGCAAACGCTTCGCGCGTAAGAATAATGCTGGGGAAATCGAGAATGCCTTCGGTTTTGATCTCTCGCCAATGCTCGCCCGATCCGAAGAACTGGCTCTCATCGCCCAGAAGGTCGTTGCCGCGCGGTCCGCTTTCAGGAAAGCCAAGGAGAACCTGACGATCTGCCGCCGTGATGTTCGCAAGCTAATTTCGGCAGCAATGGAGGAGGGAGCTGAGGGCGATTGGGCAACCATTGAAGCAATATATGTCGAACTCGTTGCCCGCATCCCCCGTTCCCCGGCCATGAACGACGTAGCGGGGATTCTGGATGAAATGGAGCTTCTTCGCGACGAGATCATCAATCAGTTGGACAATCACCAGAATTCACAATTTAATAGCACCAATGACGCTCAATTTGAGCAGCACATACAGAATTCAAATCCCGAATCCACCTATGAACTTGAACCTAGCTCTGAAAAAGAGCAGGGCGCGAAGCCGAGCAAGCCCGACAAGCGAATGGTCGAGCCGCTGAAGGCTTTCCCTCTTGGTGTGGTGCTGAGGGCCTGCCAACAGATTGCTGACTATGGGCCGGGCGGGGCGGTCGGAAGCTGGCGCGACCTCATGTCGGCCGCAGTGGTGGTGAGGTCGATGCTGGGGATCAGTCCATCTGCTTTCCAAGATGCGTGCGAGGCTATGGGGCAGGAAAATGCCGCAGTGGCGGTCGGTTGCATCCTCGAGCGCGCAAATCTGATCAATTCGCCAGGTGGATATCTGCGGGATCTGACGCGGCGCGCCGAGCGGGGTGAGTTTTCTCTCGGTCCGGTAATCATGGCGCTGCTCCGCAACAGTGTTGGCAGGCTGCCTCAAGCAGTTTAGATCGCGGTTAGTTGCGACTAACCGCGCTAAGGGATTGAAAAAACAGGTGTTTCTGGATTGCTTGGCGTTTCCCTCGTCTAACCTACGCGGTTTGGCAGCGAAGTTCGTTCTGCTGCAATACAGGCATCGCGATATTGGATGCCCGGAGGGGAAAGTTTAGTGCTGGCTGTAGAGTTGCTGGTGTGAATCTCGGGTAATTTCTTTACCTACCATGGTCTGAAACACTCGAACCGGTCTGGCTTTCAGTTCTCAGACAATCGGGTGGAAGACAGGTGCTTGCGTTCGCTGGAATTGCTCAACAGGCGTCGCTGACGGGAGCTTATTGGCCGTTAGTCCCGACTAACCGCTTCAAGCGACTGAAATCACATCGGTTTTCACAGATGTTGACCAACAGTCTTCGTCGCCGCCAGGTTCTTCGAGTTGAGCGGCGCGCCGGCAATGAGTCCCTGAGTTTTCGAGAGGGTCTTGGATCCCCGGGTGCTGCGTACTTCTGAGTTGCGTCGGATGCCGCCTCAAGGTCATCGGGTTCATAAGCGATCATCCTGCGTGTCCACGAACGCGTCGCACGATCGGCTGGCGGGCGCGGATCAACCCTCCTCACGGTCTTAACACATGATCAAAGCTGCTCGCCCGGCGAGAAAGAGGGAAGAAGAGTGGCCAGTGCCGTTTAGAGCATAGCCTTACCGTCGGCCGCCTAAGCCAGGCTGCGTTCGCAAGTGACTGAGAAACGACTTAAGCGTTCATCGTCGATGACTCGGGTACGAATACCCCGCAGTTCCACCGCGCCGAGCGTCTCTCTCAGGCGAGAGACGCGTTTCGGGCTTCGAGGGTCGTAGCAAGCGCGAACCGGAATCCTCGGAACCCAAGGATGTCTGGATGAAAATTGTTCGCCGAGCCATGATGTGGCAATGTCATGACCGCAATCCGGTCACTAATGCCATCGAAAAATGTCTGCCATGGCTGCCGCCATTTATCTTGGCGAAGCGCGGCGTCGCCCGTGCCCAACCAGCCGATGCCATCAGTTGACCAGAAGAAGCGGCCGTAGGGTGGTTCTTCCAGCGAGGAGCGCCACTGCCGGGACGGATCTGTGTGCCTTGAAGTTGCGACTACCCGTTGAGATAACGGCTCAGAGTAAAGTGACATCGAAATCGCATTGTGTCCTCCGGCGAAATGCCGATTGTAGATTTCGACCAGCCGCTTCGCACTTTCGATAGACCGTAGGTGCTGAAGCAGCGATTTGGAGAGCTTTGCCTCTTCATTTCCCCGGAAACCAAGCGCCTTCTTGATGTCCCTAAGAAACCGCTTTCCGGCCAGATCGTCGACCGGATGGACATAGGGCAGGAGAATCCAATCGCCCTGCGCCATGCGTCACCTGTAAAGGCTTGCCACTCCAGTTAGAGATACGAACCGGATGCAGCCACAAACGCGCCGCTTTGCGTCTCTCGTGCTGTCGGATCCGCAGGAGTGAGCTTTTCAGCGATCAGGCCATGTGGCGCACGCATGTAAGTCGCCAGTCTGTTTGCCGATGAGCCTTTGGACGGGGCGTCATCAAGTCGTATTCGGCGTCCAGCGGACGAATCGTCGATCGGACCGTCGGGTTCTGCGCCACGGGGAGGAGGGACATCGTCGGGCCTGCCCGGCTGAAGGAATATGACTCGCTCTACACCTCTCCCGAGCCACCAGGCTACAGGGTTCTCAAAGTAGTCGAGTGAAGATCGGGAGGCCGCACCGCGGTCGAAATCGGAAAGAACGAAAAGCAGGCGCTCTACAACATCCAGGTAAGGAACGATGACCGTCTTCGCTGGCGCCATTGCCTGCAGACGATCGATGCCGTTGATGTGATCAGCATGAAGATGTGAAACAAAAAGCACGTCCGTCTTTCCGTCGCATGTTGCCCGGTAGAGCGACATTTCACTGTTGAAAGCGTCGCTTCGTTCCGAGCCGCAGTCATAGACATAGGAAAAGCTTGCGACGGGGCGCTCATTGGCAGAGCGCACGCCGTCGGGCGACCCCTCGACAATCGAGATCAATCCGGAGTGAAAGCCGCCATGGCCGACCGGGTGCTGGGTACGTGTAATTTTTGCGGTTGCATCTACGTGCGGTTTTTTTGGGTGAAGATCCTCGTTGGCAGTCGAGGGTCTATCGTTTGAGAAGCGATTGGGGTGGTGGCGACGTCGGCTCAAGACGAGATGGACGAGGTGTGCTGCATTTTTCCGCGGCCGAGAAGGCCCGCACGGATCTGCTCTGATTTTGTCGCGCCTGACGTCGAGGAAGGGGAGGGTGAAGACGGCTCTGAGTTTCGCTCACCGCCAATTGCCTTTTGCTTCAAACCTAGAAAACGGTTCTGCGCCGTCATGCGATCTTCCTCGCTCAGGGCTTCCAGCGGCCTACCGCCCAGATCATGGCGAACGGAATTGGGCTGGGCGCTCGCGAAATAATATCGCTTTGAGTGGACAAAGGCAGCAACCGCGCGGCGCAGCGTCGTCATGCCAACACCGGGTTTCAAAAGCGGGCGAATTTCCTTAAAGAGCCCGACAGCAAAGGGTCGGATAGGATCGCCTGGCCTTGCCGGCAGGATCCCGATCGGGCATACTAGCAAAACGTTTATGGCGTCTGCTTTCTGGATGTCGATCTCCGAAGCTACGATCGGGCCGCGGCTGACTGTCCAAGGTTTTGTCATAGGTTCCAACCCAATCTTTTCTTTCCCTGCGAGGCTGGGATCTACATCGTCTAAGCTGTTCTTGTTGCAGAAATGCATATTGCGGCAGCCGATCTCAAGGCCCGACTGCGGTTCATACGTCTGTTTGGTACAGAACAGTCTGCGCATGAGCTATGGAAATGCTCGCCCTCGTCTCCGCGGGAGTGGCGGTCCTTGGCAGAATCCTCTATATTGCAAACATGAGCGACGAACAGACCATATCGAAATCCACCAAGTCGGCCGTTGAGAAGGTCCTCCGTGATCGCCTCGGCCAGGCAGGGTTTTCTGGCGCCGACATTCGGGCCGATCGAGACAGCGATGGCGATCCGATCCTGCTCGTCGACGTGAATTATGCCTATTCGGACAAGCCGATCAGTTCGAAACTCACTTACGGTCTTTCGACTGAGGTGCGAAAGGCTTTGAGCGCCCTTGGAGAGACGCGGTTTCCGCATATTCGGCATCATTTCGACGAACAGCAGAAGATCGCAAGCTAAGTGTCGAATGATTTAATCGCCACCGCTCGGCGGCTCGCCAAGGCCAGCCCCAAGCGTCCACGCCAGTCCGACCTCAAACGTGGTGTCAGTACAGCTTACTATGCGCTGTTTCATGCGCTGGCTCGCGATTGTGCCGATCTACTGGTGGGGACAGGCGATACGCGCAGTGAGCCGGCATGGGCGCAAGTCTATCGGACTCTCGAGCACGGTGTCGCGAAAAATTCCTGCAAAGCAGCGGCAAGCCGCGGCTTTCCAGGCAATATCGTCTCATTCGCCGATACGTTTGTCATCCTGCAGGAAGAACGTCATCGCGCCGATTACGACCCGCTTGCGCGTTATGTGCGGGCAGAAGTCCTCGTTCTAATCGACAACTGTGAGCAGGCAATCAGAGATCTTGCATCGGCGACGCGATCGGATCGCAAGGCATTTGCGGTATGGGTTCTGCTCCAGAAAAAAAGATAACGCCCTCTCCTGGAGTTGGCGGCAGAACAAATAAAGAACAAAAATAGTTTTCGAACCTGAGGTCTGTGTGCAACGCTCAAGCCTGGCTGCGCCAGTCGTACCCGAAGGGTTTAATCCCTGGCCCAGTATTGCCGGCTCCAGGGCGGAAGGGAAGCTTCGCCTGCCGAAGAGACGGTGGGACATGGTGGGGAGGCGATAGAGGAAGAGGAGGGACGGGAAAGCTGTGACGGATTGAGAGGGTTGGAGAGAGGCTCCGGCCGGTCCGTCATGGAGAAACCGACATGGCCCAGGCCATTCAGAAAATCACCCTTAGTACAGCCCGCGACATACCCTTCAACAAGCTTACGTTGAGCCAAGAGAACGTCCGAAAGATCAAAGCAGGCGTGTCGATCGAGGATCTCGCCGAAGACATCGCCCACCGCGGTCTGCTGACCAGCCTCAACGTCCGTCCCGAACTCGACGGCGACGGTAACGAGACCGGCGTCTACCGCATCCCGGCTGGCGGACGCCGTTATCGCGCCCTCGAGCGCCTCGTCGCGCAGAAGCGGTTGGCCAAGACCGCCGGTGTTCCCTGCATCGTCAGCAAGGGCGAAACCCTGGAAGTCGAGGACTCGCTCGCCGAAAACGTACAGCGCGTCAGTCTGCACCCGCTCGATCAGTTCCGCGCTTTCCAGACCTTGCGCGAGCAGGGGCTTGGCGAAGAGGAGATCGCGGCGCGCTTCTTCGTCCCGGTCGTAACCGTCAAGCAGCGCTTGCGGCTGGCGTCCGTCTCACCGCGGCTTCTCGATCTTTATGCCGAGGACGAGATGACGCTTGAACAGATCATGGCGTTCTCGATCACCAACGACCACGTTCGCCAGGAGCAGGTCTGGGATACGGTCTCCCGTTCGCATAGTCGCGAGCCCTATTACATCCGCCGGCTGCTGACCGAAACCGCAATCCGTGCCAGCGACCGCCGCGCCGTCTATGTCGGCATCGAAGCCTACGAGGCCGCAGGCGGTGTGACGATGCGCGATCTGTTCGAGCAGGACCAGGGCGGATGGCTGCAGGATCCGGCGCTGCTTGAGCAGCTCGTGATGGAAAAGCTCAAGGCTGACGCCGCGGCGATCCAGGTGAGCGAAGGCTGGAAGTGGGTCGAAGCCGCGTTCGATTTCCCCTACGGCCACACATCCGGCCTGCGCCGCTTCTACGGCGAGCTGGCCGAAATGACTAAAGATGAACTGGCACGCTATGATGCCACCCGCGCCGAATACGACAAGCTCGACGCAGAGTATTCGGAGGCAGACGAGTACTCGGAAGCGACCGAACAGAAGTTGGAGGAACTCGGCATCGAGCTCGACCGGCTCAACGACCGCCCGTATGTTTTCGATCCGCAGGAGGTCGCCCGCGGCGGTGTCTTCGTGTCGCTCGGCGCCAGCGGCGAGCTCAAGATCGAGCGAGGCTTCGTGCGGGCCGAGGATGAACCGAAGGATGAGACGGATCTGACGGATGATATCGGTGACGATCATGACGCTCATGACAGTGCTCCCCCGGTAACCGGCGCCGCCGGCGGGGAAGGCACCCAACCGGACGATGAGGACGAAGCGATCAAGCCACTTCCCGATCGCCTGGTTCTCGATCTCACGGCAGCTCGGACGATCGCTTTGCGCAACGCGCTGGCGAACAACCCCGTCATCACCTTTGTCGCCGTCCTGCATGCCTTTGTTCTAAAGACCTTCTACGTCTACGGTTCGGATTCATGCCTGGAGGTGACGCTGCAGAGCGCCCGCTTCAGCCAGACGCCCGGTCTCGGCGAAACGGTCTGGGCGAAGGAGATCGATCAAAGGCAGGAAGGCTGGGGCCAGGATTTGCCCAAGGATCCGAACGATCTCTGGGATTTCCTGATCAAGCTCGATGAGGTCAGCCGGCAGGCCCTGTTTGCGCATTGCGCCTCGCTTTCGGTCAACGCGGTGATCGAACCCTGGAACAAGCGGACGCGCGCCATCGCCCGTGCCGATCAGCTGGCCCGCTCGATCGGCTTCGACATGGTGGAAGCCGGTTGGACGCCGACCGCCGACAACTATCTCGGCCGCGTCACGAAGGCGCACATCCTGCAGGCGGTTCGTGAGGCAAAGGGGGACCAGGCAGCGGAGCTGATCGGCCATCTCAAGAAAGTCGACATGGCCCGCGAGGCCGAGCGGCTGATGACAGGCTGCGGCTGGTTGCCTGAACCCCTTCGCATGACGGTCGAGGAAGGCACCATCGAAAACGACGCTGTCGGAGATACCGTCGGGTCCGACGCGGCCGAGACCCTCTCTGAAGCCCAGGACCTACCGGCCTTCCTGCTCGAAGAGCCGGAAACATCGAGCGATAGCGCTGGCGATACCGAGAGTGAGATCGACGGCGAGCATCTCGCCGCCGCCGAATAGGTTCACGTGCATCACATCAGCTGACCCGGTCGCCGTTGCGGTCGGGTCTTCTTTCCCAACAGCCCGGCCATCGCGCCGGGCTTTTCCGTTTCAGGAGGCACCTATGCCTGACTTCACCATCGAAACCACCTATCACCTGCCGGTCTTCCGGCATCGCACCTATGAAGCTGACACGCTGGACGAGGCGTGCCGTGCTGCCATAGAAGATGACAGCTGGGATATCGCCGAGAAGGACGTCGATTCCTCGGGCGCAATTCATATCACGGGCATCTGGGACGGCGCACATGCGGCCTATGCGGGGCCGCCGCTCCAGATCCCTCCGCAGTTCGACGAACCTGTCCAGCGCCGGGCGCGTCATTTCGAGATCCTGCTCGGACTGTTGAAGATCCTTTTCGATGACGTCCGTGCTGCCCGGTCACCGTCGCTCGATTGGTTCGACCGATCTGCTTGGGCGATCGCCCGAGGAGAAGCCATTCTCGCCGGAGACGCGGATCCTGAAGAGCCGGTTAATCTGCCAAAGCCTTCCCACGTCCTGGTCACACTACAGGAAAATCGCGTGCGCGATGCAATCACCGCGGTGCTCGAAGTCGACCCGAACTTCAAGGGTTTGACACCCGAGGCCGTGACCGACGACGAGGTCCATGCTGCATGCCTCTCCGTCGCCACCACGATGGATTTTTCCGACATGGTCGGGAACGCCGAATTCCAGGCGGCGCTCTTGGCAATCCGGTCGGCGCACCGCCGGCTGGCTTCCGATTGATTCCTCTTCCCAGCATCCTTCTCAACCTCGCCCGGCCATCGCGCCGGGTTTCCGCTTTTAAGGAGACAGCTTATGACAACTCTCACCTCCAACAACCCGTCCGCCCGTTCCGCCTTCAAAGTCGATATCTCCCGCGGCGAGCGGATAGGCCGCGTTTCGTCGGAATGGTTTTCCCGTCCTGACGATGAACGCTTCCTGTCGCTGACCGAGCTCTACGATACCGTTCGATCCCGAGCGGAGCGTGCACACGCGCGAACGATCGAAAGCGCTGCGATCCGCGTCGAGGCAACGCGCGACAATGCGGAGCGGCTTGAGCTTGTTGTCCCAGGTGAGCGCCAAGCGATCGCACCGACCCACTGGAGCTACGGGCAGCTTTGCAGCCTGGTTGGCGCTCCCGCCACCTATATGCGGCAACTGCCCGCGCCGCTTGCTGCCATCAACTTGCAGCATGGCCTGCTCAACCATCGTGCCGAGCTCGTCAAGACGCTTGAGATGGATGACGGCCGGCTGGAACTGCGCGCAGTGACCGGACCGGAATACGGTCGGATCTGGGATCATGAACTGGTCTCGTCGGTCATGAAGATCGCCGGCAACGGCACCGGTGACACGATGTGGAAAGTGCCGGGCGTCCTGGATTGGGCGACGATGACCCACAATCCCTTCGTCGACATCACCAAGGACACGACCACCCTTTATGCCAGCGACCGCGACGTCTTCCTGTTCCTGGTCGACGACACCCATCCGATCGAAGCCGGACGCCTGCCGAACGGTGAGCCGGATCTCTACTTCCGCGGATTCTATGCCTGGAACTCGGAGGTTGGATCGAAGACGCTCGGCATCGCCTCCTTCTATCTGCGCGCGGTCTGCGCCAACCGCAATCTCTGGGGCACGGAGAATTTCGAGGAGATCACCATCCGCCATTCGAAGTTCGCCGCGCAGCGCTTCGCGCACGAGGCAGCGCCTGCGTTGATCAGTTTCGCCAATTCGTCGCCTGCGCCATTCATCGCCGGCATCAGGGCGGCGCGCGAGCGGATCGTCGCGCGCGAGGACGACGACCGCGAAACCTTCTTGCGCCGGCGCGGCTTCTCAAAGGGCGAGACCGGCAAGGTGATCGAGATGGTCCTGTCGGAGGAGGGACGGCCGCCGGAGTCGGTCTTCGATTTCGTGCAGGGCATCACCGCGCTGGCGCGCACCAAGACCAATCAGGACACGCGTCTCGAACTCGAAGGCAAAGCGAAGAAGCTGCTCGAGAGCGCTGCCTGACATGTTCATGCACCCCTGGCTCAGGCCCGGCCGCGTCTGCAAATCCCATCGTCGTCATCCCAGAGCCCGGTCAAGCGCCGGGCCTCATTTTGTCTGGAGCACCCAATGGCTATCCCCGATCATGCCCGCACAAACTTCGACACGCTGCTGCGCGCCGCAGCCGATGGCAATCTCGCTCTCATGGAATGCCTCGATGCCGTTACACGCGAGCCGCGTTACGTGCTCTGCGCTGTCGGCCGCACCAATGGCGAATACGTCTTTACGCCATTCGGCCATCTCGCCGACGGCAATCCTTACGACGCCTATCTGCCACCTAATCCTGACGATTCGACGGGCTTTATCGTAAGCGCGACGACCTAATCCTGACGATCGCCAGCAGTTCAAGCTGGCGATCCCAATCCCTCCCTGGCTGCCCGATTTCGTCCCTCCGACCTTCGGCAGGACGCTGGGATCCGCTGTTCTTTCCTCACTCTTGGAGCATCCTTCGATGAATATCATCTCGCATCCTCAGAACATTTCCACCACTCCACGATCTCACGTCGAAAGCAGCACTGAAGGCCTCATGGACGCTGCTGCCCAAGTCATGTTTCTTTTGGAACGGGGCAAAACTGTCGCCACCACAGACTTGCGGCAAATCATGAACAAGATTTTCGGCGGCAGCGACGCCGAGGGCGCCTGGCTCTGGAAGGAGGCCTATGAGGCGACTGAAATCGCCCAGGTGCTGTTCCTCCGCAAATTCCGCGCGATCGTATCCGGAATCCAGTCGCCCCAAGCGACGCTAGCAATGCTGACGAAAGTGGCAAACCTCATGCCGACCCATAAACGCCGATCCGAGGAGAGCCAGGCACGACAGCAATTCTCGACCCCGATCCCGCTTGCCTACGTCGTATCTCGTGCTGCCGGCATCATAGCCGCTGACGTGGTGCTCGAGCCGTCGGCTGGGACCGGCATGATGGCGATCTTTGCGGAGCCTGCAGGCGCTCGCTTGGCGCTCAACGAATATGCGGTGGTCCGGCACTCGCTGCTACAGCGGCTTTTCCCTGGCGTTCCGGTATCGCAGCACGATGCCGCGCATATCGACGATTACCTCGATCGTTCCATTCGACCGACCGTGGTGCTGATGAACCCGCCTTTCTCAGCCGGCGTTCACGTCGAAGGTCGCGTGGCTGATGCCGCCTGGCGGCATCTGGCCTCCGCATTCGCGCGCCTTGCTCCCGGTGGCCGACTTGTCGCGATCACCGGCGCGAGCCTCTCTCCCGACAATCCCGCATGGCGGGACGTTTTCGTGCGGCTGCAGGAGAAGGGTACGGTCCGGTTCACCGCAGCGATCGACGGGAGCATCTACGCGCGGCATGGAACGACGATGGAAACGCGCCTGATCGTGATCGACAAGATCCCGGCGGGCGATCCTTCGAAGCTGGTGACGTCGAAGCGTACCGCGCACGATCTCGGAACACTGCTCACCTGGATCACCGGCCTTCCGCCCCGCGCGTCCGCGGCGGCGTCGAACTCCATCGGTGCGCTCTCCAACGGTAGCCTGCGCGCGGACACGATGCGTCCAGCAGCGGTTGCCACCCCGACGCATCGCCCCGCGGTCGGAGGACAGGCGCAGCCTGCAGCAACGGTCCGTCCGATACCCGTCGATGACGAGATCATCGAACTCTCCTACGAACTGCGGGACGCTCGGCCGAAGGATGAGGCAAACGCTGCTGACGGTATCTATGAGACCTACCGGCTGCAGTCGATCCACGTTCCCGACGCAAAACCTCATCCTGACACGCTGGTCGAATCGGTTGCGATGGCCTCGGTCGCACCGCCGAAGCCGAGCTATCGCCCGCACCTGCCGAAGCGCATCGTCACCAACGGCGATCTCTCCGACGCCCAGCTCGAAAGCGTCATCTATGCCGGCGAAGCCCATTCACGTTACCTCGCTGGCCATTGGAGCGCCGATGCCTCCTTCGACAATCTCAAGGCTGTGGCGCCCGACGTTGAGCATGCCGATCGTTTTCGCCATGGGTGGTTTCTCGGCGACGGAACCGGGGCCGGCAAGGGCCGCCAGGCTGCCGGCATCATTCTCGACAACTGGCTGAAGGGCCGCCGTCGCCACGTCTGGATTTCCAAGTCAGACAAGCTGATCGAGGACGCGCAGCGCGACTGGAGCGCGTTGGGCCAAGAAAAGCTGCTGGTCACACCTCTGTCCCGTTTCCGGCAGGGCAAGCCGATCAAACTGGAGGAAGGCATCCTCTTCACCACCTTTGCGACGCTGCGCAGCGATGAGCGCGAGGGCAAGCGATCACGGGTTCAGCAGATCGTCGACTGGTTAGGTCAAGAGGCGGGGAGCGGCAAAGACGGGACTGGAAATGCAAAGAGCTTCGATGGTGTTGTCGTCTTTGACGAAGGCCACGCCATGGCCAATGCCGCCGGCGGCAAGACTGAGCGCGGCGACAAGGCGGCATCGCAACAGGGCAGGGCGGGACTTCGCCTGCAACGTGCCGTTCCGGACGCCCGCGTCGTCTACGTCTCGGCAACCGGCGCAACAGACGTTGAATCCCTTGCTTATGCCGAACGACTCGGTCTCTGGGGCAGCAGCGACTTTCCCTTCCCGAGCCGCTCCGAGTTCATCGCGGCTATCGAGGATGGCGGTGTTGCGGCGATGGAAGTGCTGGCCCGAGACTTGAAGGCGATGGGTCTCTACGCATCGCGGTCGCTCTCCTTCGAGGGCGTCGAATATGAGATCCTCGAGCACGAGCTCACCGAGGAACAGATCCGCATCTACGACGCCTATGCCGAGGCGTTCCAGGTCATCCACAACCATCTCGATGCTGCCATGGAGGCGTCCGGCATAACCGGCAAAACCGGGACGTTGAACAAGAATGCCAAGGCGGCCGCACGTTCGGCCTTCGAGAGCTCGAAGCAGCGCTTCTTCAATCATCTCCTCACCAGCATGAAGACGCCGGCATTGCTCGCGGTGACCGCCGGGGATTTGGAGGACGGCCATGCCGCCATCATCCAGATCGTCTCGACGGGAGCAGCGCTGACCGAGCGCCGGCTGGCACAGATCCCGACTGAGGAATGGGGCGATCTGCAGGTCGACGTGACGCCGCGGGAGTATGTCATCGACTACTTGATGCACTCCTTTCCGGTGCAGCTCTTCGAAGAATTTTCCGACGCTGAGGGCAATCTCAGCTCTCGGCCGGTCCATGACGCAGACGGCAACCCAGTCATCTGCCGGGAGGCCGAACGGCGTCGCGACGAGCTAGTCGAAACCTTGGGCAGCCTGCCGGCGATCCCGACCGCTCTCGACCAGATCGTCCAGCATTTCGGCACCAGCCAGGTCGCGGAGATCACCGGCCGCTCCCGCCGCATCATCCGCCGCGAGGACAGCACTTCCATCGCCCGTTATGCCGTGCAGAACCGGCCGGGCAGCGCCAACCTATATGAGGCCCGCGCCTTCATGGATGACGAGAAAGGCATTCTCGTCTTCAGCGACGCCGGCGGGACCGGCAGATCCTACCACGCGGATCTCGCCGCCAAAAATCAGCGCCTGCGTCTTCACAACCTTCTGGAAGCAGGCTGGCGCGCCGACGTGGCGATCCAGGGGCTTGGCCGCAGTCACCGGACCAATCAGAAACAGCCGCCGCGCTTCCGGATGATTGCTACCAACGTCAAGGCGGAGAGGCGGTTCTTGTCGACCATCGCCCGGCGTCTCGACACGCTTGGCGCCATCACCCGTGGCCAGCGTCAGACCGGCGGGCAGGGCATGTTTCGCAGCGAAGACAATCTCGAATCCCAATATGCCCGCGACGCGCTGCGGCAATTCTACGGACTGCTGCATGCTGGCAGGATCGAAGGCTGCTCGCTGGAAACGTTCGAAAGCATCACCGGCCTGTCGCTCACCTCGGAGGAGGGCGGATTGAAGGATGAGCTGCCACCCATCCAGACCTTCCTCAATCGCATGCTGGCGCTGACCATCACCATGCAGAACGTGCTGTTCGAGGCCTTCGAGCAGCTGCTCGCCGCCCGCATCGAGGGGGCGATTGCTGCCGGCATTTACGACAAGGGCCTGGAGACGATCACCGCAGACAGCATGACGGTCACCGACCGCCGGCTGATCTACACGCATCCGGTCACCGGCGCGCGGTCGCACCTCTTGACCATCGAGCGCAGGGATCGCAATGCGCCGATGCAGCTCAAGGATGTTCAGAGCCTTGTGAGGCAGGATCCGCGCGCGAAGCTGATGATCAACGGCAAGTCGGGCCGGGCAGCCGTGATGGTCCCGACCCGCTCCATCATGCTGGAAGACGGCTCCATTCAGCCGCGCGTCTCGCTAATCCGGCCGACGGATGAGCTCCGCTTCGAAGTCCGGCAGCTCGAAGAGACCAGCTGGCAGGAAATAGACGAGCAGGCTTTCGCAAATGCCTGGGATGCCGAGGTTGCCGCCGTGCCCGAATTCTCGACGTCCACGGTGCACATCGTCAGCGGATTGCTGCTGCCGATCTGGAAACTGCTGCCACAGGATTTCTGCCGGGTGCGGCGTCTGCAGACCGATGACGGCGAGCGGATCGTCGGCCGCGTCATTGCTCCGGATCGGCTCGCTGGCCTTTGCCGCAACTTCGGGATCGATCAGACGCAAGTGCTGAGCGGCGACCAAGCGTGGGCGGCGCTGGTCGACGGATCCTCGATTGTCGGTCTTGCCGGTGACATGACGCTCCGCCGCGTGCGTGTGATGAACGAGTACCGCGTCGAACTGACCGGCTTTACCGACGGCATGCGCGACTGGCTGCGGTCGATCGGCCTGTTCTCCGAGATGATCAATTGGAAGCTGCGCTTCTTCGTGCCGCTGACAGATGAGGGTGCGGAGATCCTGTCGAGCCTGATGCAGCGTCATCGCCTCATCGACATTGCGCGCCGGTCGTGACGGAGGTCTGCCATGCTTTCCGCTTCCGATCTGGCGGGCCGTCTCGCGCAAAACGCGGAGGCGGTCTGCCGCCACTATCTTTCCGCGGGCCGCCGGGCCGGTAATTACTGGCTCGTCGGCGATGTCGACAACAACAAGGGCCGGTCGCTCTACGTGCATCTGGTCGGTCCGCGCGCCGGCAGGTGGACGGATGCCGCGACCGGTCAGTTCGGTGACCTGCTCGATCTCCTCCGCGAGACCTGTGGCCTCGTGGACTTCCGTGACGTTGCCGAGGAGGCGCGTCATTTTCTCAGTCTGCCCCAACCCGAACCGGTGTCGGACGTCAGGGGCGACGTCGGTGATGCCTCTCCGGTCGAGCGGCCGGCGACGGAGCAGGCACGACGGCTGTTTCGAATGACGCAGCCGTTGGCGGGTACGCTCGCCGATATCTATCTGCGCGAGCGTGGCGTCTTGCGGGCGTCGACCCACGCGGCGCTGCGCTTCCATCCGTCATGCTACTATCGCAATTTCATGACTGGCCGGACGACGAGCTATCCGGCCCTGATCGCAGCCGTCACCGACGACGCCGGAGTGATCACCGGCGTGCACCGCACCTATTTGTCCCCGGGGCTCGACCCGAACGGAGTCGGCAAGGCCAAGCTGGACGATCCCCGCCGCGCGCTCGGCGGACTGCTCGGTAATGGCGTCCGTTTCCGCTTTCCGGTCAACGCGTCCGCGCCTGTCCTGGTGGCAGGTGAGGGCCTCGAAACCATGCTGTCCCTCTCACACGTGATGCCCGGCATGCCGATGGTTGCGGCCCTGACTGCTAATCACCTCGCGGCTTTCAACGTCCCGCCCGAATGCCGGCGCCTCTACATCGCCGCCGACGCGGATGCGGCCGGCCGGCATGGGATCGAGGGATTGAGCCGCAGGGCGCAGGAATGCGGGATCCTGCCGTTGGTGCTGTCGCCGGAACTCGGCGACTTCAACGAGGATCTGCGCTTGCTGGGTCCGGACCA
The DNA here is from genome assembly GCF_052871115.1 of Rhizobium sp. LARHSG275. NCBI lineage: Bacteria > Pseudomonadati > Pseudomonadota > Alphaproteobacteria > Hyphomicrobiales > Rhizobiaceae > Rhizobium > Rhizobium sp. LARHSG275. The sequence goes on from NZ_JBIXJN010000024.1 coordinate 41,593, forward strand.
GATGACCGCAAGTCTGCGGCTTCAACTCACTCCGGAAGATGCGGTGACCTTCCTGCCCCGATGAGCCTTGCCGGAAGGCGCAGGAGGGCGGGACGCAGGCGGCGTGGGCGAGAGGACGGTCCGTGGTGCCGGCTCCCCGTGTGGATACGCGCCCGCGGGCCTGCCGAGAGGCGACCCTTACCACGCGGGCCTCCGGGCCTTCAGCGGGTCGGTCGGGTTTCTTCCCCTGCCGGGCCATTTCCGCGCATCGGCTCCCCCGAAAACCGGTTCCCACTTTTCGGCCGATGCGATGGCCCGTCATTCCTCGCGGATCAAGAAACCCTTCCTCCGCCGCCCGGCGCTTCGCTGGGCCGCTGCGCTTCGCTTACGGTTCCGGCCTCGGCCCGCGTGACCGGGTTCGCCGTCAGGCCGCGAGAGGCGCGGCCCACGAAACGGAGACCACTATGGACCTGATCCTTCCCCCCGACGACGGCTTCGAGCCCCATCACGCGTCCTCTCCGACCGACCGCTTCATCTACGAGATGCAGGTCTTCGGCTATCGCCCCTTCCAGGACGAGCCCGACCCGCGGCCATTGCCGGAGGAACCGCAGGTCCAGTCATCGATCATCGCGATCTTCGAAGCCTTCGCCGAGATGCTCGGCGATACCCGGCTGGAGCCCGATCTCGAAGACCTGTTCTGGTCGATCCCCAATCTCTTCCATCGCGCCGGCGAGCGGATCCAGCGCGAACTCGACCGCAACGAGGAGGCACAGCTCACCGGCCAGCGCGAGCAGGACGGCTCGGAGGTGAAGAGTGTCGAACTTGAGCGCCTCATTGCCGAGGGCATCACGCTCTTGGAGCGCCGCAACGCATTCGAGTTCATGCGCGACTACGCGGCCGACTTGTTCGAGGCGCAGACCGGTTCGTCCTGGCGACCGCGCACCGGATCCAAGGTAAATCATGCGAACATGACGGCGGCGATGATCGACAGCCGTGACTTCCTCTCGGCCAGACGCCGCGCCGAGACCGAGGTGCTAATCCCGGCCGGCACCAAGATCGCTTTCGCCGGTGGCATGGACTATAACGATCATGAGCGGATCTGGGCCAAGCTCGATCAGGCGCATGCGAAGTATCCTGACATGGTATTGCTGCACGGTGGCGCGCCGAAGGGTGCAGAACGTATCGCCGCCTGCTGGGCTGAAGCCCGCCGGGTGACGCAGATCACCTTCAAGCCCAACTGGACGAAGCACGCCAAGGCAGCACCCTTCCGCCGCAATGACGAGATGCTGTCGGTCATGCCGGCCGGATTGATCGTCTTTCCCGGAAATGGCATCACAGGCAATCTCGCCGACAAGGCACGCCGGCTCGGCATTTCGGTCTGGCAGGCATCAGGAGACGGCGCGTGAGCGCCGTCTCCTCGGATACATGGAAAAGATGGAAAACATGGCAAAAATGGAGTATATGGAAAATCGTACTGGAGATCTTTGCGATGAAGCAATTCACGACAGGTGACTTGAATAAACAAATCGGCGATATCACCGACGCGGCGAGCCGCGAGCCGGTGATGCTCACCCGGCACAAGAAGCCGCGTTTCGTGCTGATGAGCTACGAGCACTATCAGCGCATGCGCACCGGCGGCGATACGCGCAGGGCCTATCATATCTCGGAGATGCCCGCCGAGCATGCAGAACTGTTCGACGAGGCGCTCGATAAGTTGGCGCGCGGCGAAGGCTACGACGATGAGCCGTGAATTCCACCCCGGCGAGGTCATCTCCTATCCGTACCTATGGGCCTGGCAGCAGCAGCGCGGGGAAACCGAGGGCCGTAAGCAGCGCCCCGTCTGCATCGTGATCGCCATCCGCAATGCCGCCGACGGAAACACGCACCTTGCCCTTCTCGCCATCACCACCCAACCGCCGCAGACGGGCCGGATCGCTCTGGAGATCCCGGAGATCGAGCGCAAGCGTGCGGGCTTAAGCGATCTGAAGCAGTGCTGGATCATGGTCGACGAATACAATTACGATATCGTCGAGCGCTCCTGGTACATTGAGCCCGGTCAGGACATCGTCGGCCGCTTCAGCAAGTCCTTCATGGTGAAGATCGCCAGACTGTTTGCCGAGGCGCGCGGCCGAACCGGCCGGGTCAACCGCCTCGACTAAAACTTGCCGCCGCTTGATGCCGCATCTTCCCCTTCTTGTTCTCCACCTCCCTCGCGAACGCGTCTCCGCCATGGCGCATCTCTGGCGCTATCTGATTGATGCGGCCACGATTGGTTGGCCGGCCCATCGCGGGCGGTTCTCGATCGATCTCGATGTCGCATCGCTGCGCTCCAAGGCGACATCCCTCGAAGTCAGGTCGGTCACTCGGTTTTGCTCCCCAGAACTGCAGTTGGGTCAAGAGAGGCCGGGATTCGAGCGTCACGCCACCGCGGCCGCCTTTGACGATGAGGATGAGATCTGGCCTGGGCCGATCGCTCGCGACGGATCCGACTGATTGACGGCCAGCGTCCGTTGACCCGAACACAACCGACGTATGTCACGCGCGCGGCACTCCGCGCGGCAGCAAACGGCCGCCACGGTGAGGTGTCCCGCCGACGTCGCAATCAAGGACCATTCCCGTTCTTTATGTCGCCTTTCTAAGGGACCGGCCGCGATCAGCGTCAACCCCGCAAGGGGGTTTCCCTTCGCTACGCTGCGGTGACGCCTGCGGCGCGGCCCCTTCTTCGGGCGCCATCGGGAATGGTCCCGATGCAACGAAGGAGACAGTCCCATGGCTACCACGATCGCAACCCTCACCGAAAAGACCGACGGCACTCTCGAAGGCGTCTTCGCCACCATCCGGGTCAACGCACCGATCGCCCTAATCCCGAACACCAACAAGGCGAGCGAAGAAGCCCCGGACTACCGCATCATCCACCGCAAGACCGGCTTCGAGATCGGCGCAGGCTGGAACCGCATCTCCCGCCAGACCGGCGAAGAATACATCTCCACGAAGCTCGAAGCGCCCGAGATCGGCGTGATCTTCGGCAACGTCGCCCCGGCGCCCGGCGGCGAGCCCGGCAAGAAGGTCATCCTCTGGAACAGCCCGGCCTGAACCGGTCCGCCGGCCCCGAATTGGGCCGGCCCCCCGTTCCAAAGGAGGCCGCCATGAGCCGCTACAGAATTACCGTCACCAGGACCGCATCCCGCCACTCCGACCCGGATGCCATTATCGGCTACGACCGCCCGCTTCAGACATTCTTCCTTCAGGCATTTCCGGATGCCGGTGGCGAGGATCTGGAACTCTGGCTTGGCACGGACTTCAAGGAGTTCGAAACACTGTCACAACTGCGGTCTGCAGCAATCGCACGCGGTTTCGACTTCATACCCCTGGCATCCGGCATCCTTCACAAGCTGCTGGACGACCATGCCCGCGAAGCGCATCACGCGGTCAGCGACACGATCATCCAGGATTTACTCAACGGCACATCCGCCCGCTGACGCAAACCCAAAGCGAAATAGCCCGGCGCAACGCCGGGCTAATTTTTTGCTTGGCCAACAAGATTACTTGTTCAGCGCAACCTTCAATGCCTTGGCCGGCGTAAAGGCCAGCTTTTTGGCCGCGGCGACCTTGATCGTCGCGCCGGTCGACGGGTTGCGAGCCTCACGTTCCGGCGTTTCCTTTATCTTGAACTTGCCGAAGCCGGGGAGGGAGGTCTCGTTGCCAGCCACTGCGGCTTCGGTGATGGACGCGATCACCGCTTCGACGATCGCCTTTCCCGGGGCCCTGGTGAGGCTGTGTTCGCCGGCGATCTTGTCGGCGATTTCGTTGGTTTTGGTCATCTTCTTCTCCGCACCAACGTTAATGCGAGAATCCCTGACAGGGATCAAAGCGCTGTCATCGACGCACCGCGTCAAGATCAACGATTTGCCCATTTTTCCACAACTACCAAGGACTTTGAGGCATCTCCGTGGGTCTGCATGGTGGATCCGCAAGCGGGCATCGAGCCCGCTTGCGGATCTCTGGTGCCATACCTGAGGAAATGTCTGCTCAGTCCGTCCGAGGGTGTCATGGGGGCATGACGGCCTCAAGGACGAGCGGTGCCCCCAATTTTGCCTCCGCTCCGGTTCCCTGCACTCCGACAAAATCGGCACCCCCACTCGCCGCCGCTGGCGGTCGCGTTCCGCGATCCCTGACCCCGCCACGCCCCATGACCGCGCGCGTCGTCTTTCACAAACGTCAAGGAGACGACGACGATGCTTCTGGAACAACACATTGAAGAGCTTCGCCTCGAACTGCGCGAAGCAATCGACCCCGTCGAGCGCCGCGAGATCGAAATCGAACTGGAGCTGGCTCGGGCAGAGCTGGCGGTGATCACCGCAGAGCAGGAGGGCACAATCGGCGCCGAGCCACCCTTCTGAGGGTGGCTTTCGCCATGTCGCCGGGCCTGACGCGCCGGATCGACCGGCGCTTCAGGCCCGAAGCATCGCTTCGCCATCCGCACGTGCCAGATCGGAAACGGCGAAGGCGGCCGGACACCCCCACTCCTGTTTCGATCCCATGCCAATCGACATGAGGATGCGTCCGCCCCACGGCACTCCCTTCGCTATCGATCACCCGATGCATCTTACCGTATATTCGGTTTCGGCCTGTATCCGCGCGACCGCCTCTTTCGCAAAAGCTGAAGGAAGAGCCTGACTGCCTCTTCCTCCCGCGTGAAACGATGCTCCCGCCTTTGGCCTCTTGCGCCGATACGGCCCCATCGACGGATGAGACAGGCCTCGCCGAACAGGTTGGGCTCGATCGACATGGCGTAGTAGCGGGCCATGTTTTTCGAAGCATCGATGCGTTCAACATAGAGCTGGTAGGATTGCGCAATCATGATACGGAGAATCGGGCAAGGCGGACTTGGCGTCCAACGACATATTTGAATCGGTCGGTCTCGATTGATTCATGCTGATGATGGGTTGTCGGCGGATGATCCGGGCGAGCCGCCTGCGGCGGACGGTGCTATTCGCCGTCGCTCACGGAGCCCGCAAACGGTCTCCGCCCATGCGGGTCACGCCCCTCTCGCGGCTGTCGCATCGGCGGCGGGAATTTTCCGCGACCATGGCCGATGATAGGCTGCATGGCCGGCTGGACGCCGGATACGGACACGGCGCCTGGCGGCGCCGTGGTCTATCTCTCTCTGACGTCCCATTGTGCACCCGCCGCTCCGGCGTCAAGGACTGCGCGGCCCCTCCAATTTTCAGTCGCCGTCCCTTCGGGCCATCGCCAGAAAATCGGCTCCTCCGCTTGCCGCCGCTGGCGGTCGCATTCCGCGATCCCTGACCCCTCGCGGCTACGGTGCGGGCTCCTTTCGTCAGAGACAGAAAGGAGACACTGATATGTCCAATGACTGGTACTACGTCCATCAGCTCGCAGTGCTTGCGGGCTTCAGGCTCATCGTCCTTGCAAATCGCATCGGTTGCGAGGATGAATTCTTGCGGGAACTGCATGACGAGCTCGCCGAGGGACTGGCATGCGCAATTGCGCGGCTGCGATCCATCCCGGCGCTGGAGCGCCAGCTCGCAAACGAGCCCGACGAGGAAGGCCTCGCCGCTTTCCAGCTTCACGGCGAAGAGGAATGCTTTGCGCGTTTCCGGATCACCTTGCTCGACGACCTCGAAATCGACTTCGACACCCACGAGTGCCGTGTGAACGGCGACGAATGGCTCTATGCGCTTTCGGCCGATTGCGACGGCATCGAGGTCAGCTATCCGAGCCTTGTCGCCCTCACCGACGCCGAGTTGGGCACGCTCGCCCCGATCGTCCGCGCCATCCGCAGCGAGGTGGGCATCGGTATCAGCATCGCACGCGTCGTCTACGATTGATACGCGGTGAGAGACGGACGTGTCCGTCTCTCACTTCTTCTGCTGGCATGATCGCTTACAGGCATCGAGCCTGCGCGCGGTCTTGAGGGGAGAGACTTGCCGCCTCTCCCCTCAATCTCCCCTCTCCCTGCGGTGCGGGTCGAGACCCGCCCGGCCTTTCGGGCCGCCGGCGGACGCTGCCGCGACTTCCCCAAACAAGACGGAGAGGACGAGTACCTTGCGCTGCGCCCTCATGCTTCGGGCATCCGCTCCAGGCGCGTGTCCTCTCCTGCGGTGCGCTCGCCGTCTCATCGTTCGCATGTCGTCGAGGCCGTTCCCTCCGGTCACGGTCCTCTCGACTGCTCACGACGACGGCTTGCTTCAGCATCTCTCACCAAATCTGTCCGGCCCACTGTGCTGTTCCTCCGGCGCGGATCACAGGCAATGAGCCCGTGATCGCTGTTGCTTTGTCTGGCGACTCGCAACAGCATCGGCGCCTCGGGCACGATGGGCCAGACAGATTTGGTGAGAGATGGCAGGATAGGCTAATGGTATACCATTAGCCGTTTTCGCCCGAGGGGCGATTGCCGAGACGGGTAATGCCCGAATCCGTCCCCGCTTATTCGCAAGTGGAGGGTCTGCCCGGACATGGACTTGGTCCTGGTAGAGGTCGTTCGGCGGCAGAAAGAGGCACCTCCTCACGGCGCCACCTTGAATCGCTGGGCGCTGAATCGGCGGACGGGCAATTCCCCCGTTTCGCCAATCGGTAGAAGAGAGATCCGGCGTTCTCGCGTTTCGGCGGTTGGGCTGGTCGGTGGATCAGCGAATAGGTTCGTCCGCGATTGTGCGGCTGGGATAATGGGCGAGGGGGTGCTTCGCCAACTCCGCGCATCGGCGAACCGGCGATCGCGTTTATTACTCATCGACGATTTCGGCGAATAGGCGGTTGAGCAGGTTGGCGTTTTGCGGATTGAGTGTATGAGCCGACAGGTGATTTCGCGAAACTGCGGTTCGGCGATTGCGCGGATGAGCGAACTTGAAAATGAACGTCGAGGCTGCTTTTAGCGCGGAGGCTCTTACCTACCATTTGCCAACGTAAGCGGCTAATTCATCGGGCATTCCGTTTGGAACCTATTTGAGAATTCCAGGAACGCTGCCACGTGAGCGCTGAGCTGACGCCGCGACGATAGAGCGCCCAGAGTGCAATCTCAGATCATCAGCAGGTACGGGTTTAAGACTCCGTTTGTGCGGCCGCGGTTGAGGCAAACGACCTTATGGCGAACCTCGGTATTCAACAGGAGTCTTTCAGATGGTATGCCGCCCGGTCAGAGGAGTCCCTGTCCGAGCGATGGAGATTGACGATCCGAGCGGCATCTTTGAGGCTTATCCCGTGCTTCTTGGCGAAGTAGTCGACGTCATATGGATCTGAAATCTTCTTGCGTGCGTCCTGCTCGATTTGTTGACGTCGCTGCATAGAATTCTCCTCGGAATCGATTGAGGGAAGGGTTCATGCAACGATGGCTGCTTCGTGGTTGTTTGACGATAGTGAATACTGTTCGGAAATCGTGTTGGAGGCAGTTCCTGGCTGGCTGTTGCAGCGAAGACTCTGCCGCGACAGCGGGAGGGGCCGCTTCGTCAGGTCCTGGCGCCTTCCTGTTGATGCGGGCGACCTGTGCTCAGTGCCGACCATCACGTTTGAGATGTGTCGGTAGTCGCATGGCGCGTCCGCCGAAATCTTGAGACGTCCGCCTCTGGTTGATAAAATATTATACTGTAGTATAAGTTTAGCAGGTCGCGCGAGGTAGGGTCAAGGAAGATCACCGCGCCACTGCGCGGCCTCTACGCTGTTAACAACCGGGTCTGCATCTGACACACAATCAATCCCTACTGACGAAGGAATGGTACAAAGTTCCGATATCCGTTGACTGCCCGGGCTGCGGCGCACAGACCCGGTCCGCCGGCATTATCGTCGGACCATCGAGCCTCGTCAATGATGCCAACGGCTCTGAGGTCGATGTTCTGAAGCGGCCATGGACACCGCTTGATGCCTTCGCATTCGTCGAGTCGCTCGGTGGTCGAACGAAGAATGTCGAGCAGTTCATCATCAACCGCTTTCACAGCGCGTTCGAAATCAGGAACGATCACTTGCTGTCGATCTGCGAGCACTGCCGGGATAATCTCTCACCCACCGCTACCCGGTCTGCCGCTATGAATGGCTTTGTCCGCCTGGGGCAAAAAGGTCTGCTGGTGAACGAACGGATGCTGCTCTTCGCATCGCGCGTCGTGTTGACGGAATTCCATGGCGGCACGTCAATCGAGGAAAGCGGCCTGCCGCATCCAGATTACGCGCTCATGCTGATTTGCGATGCGGAAAGCGCAGGCGGCGAAACCGGACTATCGAACTATGGCATAGCATCGCACGTGACGACTACGCGATCGTGGTCAAAGGCCACGATGGTCGCGAGATGTTGCGGGACACCTTCAACGATGACCTGAAGGATGTTGTGAGAACCATTTTCGATCTCGGACTGGTGCTCACCCAGCTTCACTTGGCTCAGGCACCGTCACCCTATTGCGGGCTTGCCCGTGACCTTTTTCTCGAAGCCCTCGAACATGCCGGTTATCGGCAGGCAAGCTAGAAAGCAACACTATGCGGACTTTCACGAAGCTCTTCGGATCTCTGGCAGCAATAACGGCGCTTGCAGGATGCGGTCACCAGGTTGAGCGGCCGCGGCCACAGCCGCCGGTACCGTTCGCGTATCTCAGCCTTGCAGCCTGCAAAGCCTATTCCAGCAACATCGTCGAGTGCCAACTTGAGTATGGCACCCAATTCGGGCGCGAGCGTCTTGGCCCCGTCCAGGAGAGGGGCCTGTCGATTTCAGGCGGAGGCGAACGCTACCAGATCGAGTCCTGCTATCCAGTGGCGAGGATAAAGAGGGAATTGCCCAATTTCGTGTGCCGAATCTATAGCTCCCAATCAGGAATTCATGCCGGTTCGGTGCTGATCAAAGGCGGCACAGCGGTGCGCCTGGCCCGCATATTGGGTGATCGTGAACAGACCCAATATCGTTGGACGCCGGATAAATGGTCGCGCCTACGCGATTGATTTTCCTTTGAGAAAGGTGTCTAGGCAGCGCTGCTGCCGTAGCAAGAATTATACCGGAGTGAAACTTTTAAGTTGATTTCCGTAACGGAATGCAGTTCAAAACATTATACCGCAGTATAATTTCGGACTGGTTCGGCCATGGATCGCATCCCATTTTCGCCCGTGAAGAGACCGCAAAAGGCATGGTCGCGAAGCGCGCTGTGGGTTGCTGGAATGTCGACCTTCCTGCTCACCGGTTTCGTTTCCGACCCTCGCGACAGCGATCTGCCCTTCTATTCGGGAACGCCTGCTCAGGCAGGTGGGCCTGGCGGTATCACGACTGAGAAGGCGGGGAGAGTGGCAGCCCGGTTGAACCCAATCGACGCGTCAAGTCTGGCCGTTGCAGCCAAGCAGCCGCCACAGCCGACAATCGATTGGGTCAGCTTCAGTCAGCGCTATGACGCGCCGAAAGATGGACATCTGATTGGACCCGGCGTTCTTTCCTTGGACACGGTTGAAGAGTTTGAAAACAGTCGCGCGGAATTGCCGGGAGAAACGGCTGATAGCGCGAATGCACGGCGCGAACGCACGGTGCATTCGCCGATCGACGTCTTTTCTTTTGAGCAGACGCCGTCCTCTCACATCGTCGATCCGCCGATCGGGTTGAAAGTCGACGGCGACCTGTCGTGGACACAGCCCCGGCCCGATCTACTTTCCGGCATTCCTGAAGAATATGCAAAACTCGTATTGGCGATCGCCGCCGCGGAAGAGGTTGACCCGAACTGGGTGCTCTCGATCATACGGGCCGAAAATGCTGCCTACGATCCACGCCTCGTCAGCCCTGCCGGTGCCGTCGGTTTGATGCAGGTGATGCCGCGGATCGGCGAGGCCTTCGGTGCCAATGATCTCACCGATCCCAAACAGAATATCCGCGCCGGTACGCGTTTCCTCCGTGTTCTCATCGACAAGTATCGCAATCCGGTGCTCGTCGCCTCGGCCTATAATGCCGGTGAGCCTCGTGTCGACCATCGCCATTCCTTGCCGCTGATCCAAGAGACCGCAGACTATGTGACCCGGGTTGTAGGCTTCTACACCGGCACGTCGGCATCTTCACCAGCTCCGCGTGGTGGCTCGTCGTCCGATCTGAAAGTCGCCTCGATAGGACGGACAGGACCTGCTGAGCGGGCAAAATCCCCGATGCTTGTTTTTTCTGTTGAAGATCCGCTCCCGCCACAAGGCCCCTCTCATCAGCAGGAGAGGCCGGCCGAAATCGGCAACCCCGTTAAAATCGTCAAGAAAGAGGTGCATTGATGAATGTAATTGCAATGGCAGTCCTTTATGGAAGCGCCGCCTGGCGTTCGAGGGCAAAGCGCAAGTGGGTCGGCAATGCCGCGATGGTGTTTGCGGCCAGCCTGATCCTGCTTGTCAGCCAGTTCGAGCCAGCGGCGGCGCAGAACCTGGACGCGCTGCAAAATGCCGCTGACCGGCTGGTGCAGTTCTTTACCGGCCCATTCGGCCGCTCGGTCGGAGCGATCGCCTTCATCGGCATGTTTCTGGCCGCAGCCTTCGGATACTGGTCCTGGGGAGCGCTGCTTCGGGTCGGGGGAAGCCTTGCCGGCATGTTCGCCGCCGCCGAGCTCGTCGACTTCCTCGCTGGCAGTGGGTCGTGATCATGGCGGCATTCAGCGGCAACACCGACGGCGGAGACGACTACATCGAGTGCCATCCGGTCATCCTCGCTCTGACACGGCCGCCGACGGTCATGGGGATTCCTTACACATACTTTCTGGCGGAATGCTTCATCTCGCTGATGGTGTTCATGATCCTAGGCTCGATCCTCTGGTTCCCGGTCTCCTTCGTGATCCTTCACAGCATTCTCTATGTGCTGACGGTGAAGCTCGACCTGTGGTTTTTCGAGATCGTCGGCCGGCTCAGTATGTGCGGCGTCAATCCTCTGGGTCGAAGGCTTGGCGGTGGCATCAGGACCTATGGAGCGTGATCGATGGGCACCATGGCGAGATCGTTGAAAGGCAGCTTGTCGAAAGGTTGGGAGATATTCGCCGACCGCAGCATATCGACACACGTCCCGTTCTATGTGCCGATCGAAAACGGCGTTATCCGACTGAAGAACGACTGCCTGGTCTCCACTGTGCAATTGACCGGCTTTTCGTTCGAGACCGCCGATATCGAGACGATCAACATGCTGCAACGGCAGCGCAACGCCGCCTTCCGTGCGATCTCGTCGATCGGCAATTTTGCCCTCTACACCCACGTCGTCCGGCGCAAGGTCGCGCCGTCGCTGCTGTCGGCTTTTGCCGATCCCTTCATGCGTCGTCTCGACGATGTCTATCAGTCGAGCATTTCCAGGAACGAGATGTTCGTCAACGACACCTATGTGTCCCTCGTTGTTCGGCCCTTGTTCAAAAAGGGATCGGCGCTGTCCCGTGTCATGGGCATCGGCGGCAACGTCGTGCGCAGGGAGCAGTTTCGTGCGATGCGCGACAAGCTTGTCGAAGCAACAAGGGCTCTGGAAAAATCGCTCGCCGCCTACGGCCCGAAAGTCTTGCGTGACGTGCGGCGCGCCGAGGTCGAGCTTGGCGACGGAAAGACGATCTACCGGACCATCTCCGACGACACGATGCTTGAGGGAGGCGCGCGAACAATCTGGTTCTCGGAGCAATGCGAGTTCTTCTACACACTGCTGAACGGCGGCCGCGTCCGGCCGATCCGTCTCGGCAATATACCGATCGACCAAATGCTGCCGGCGCGGCGGACGTCGATCGGCAACCGGATCATCCATCTCCAAGGCGAAACATCCGGCGATGATCGCTATGCCGCGATGGTATCGCTGAAGGAATATCCGCCCGAGACCGGCGCCGGCATGCTCGACTATATCCTCAAGCTGCCCTTCGAGATGGTGCTGACCCAGTCGATGTCGTTCATCGACGACATGGCTGCCCGTAGCCGCATCGAAAGGCTCGATCGGCAGATGTCGAAGGCCGACGAGGGCGGCTCCAGCGTTCAGGCCAATCTCGACATCGCGCGCGATGAGCTTGCACGCAAACGCGTTGCCTTTACCGAGCATCACCTCACCGTCATGCCGATTGCCAGGACGACGGCGCAGCTTGATGATGCTGTGGCGCTGATCGGGAATGAGCTCGGCGCGCTTGGCGCCTCCTATGTTCGCGAGGATCTAAATGCCGAGCCGGCCTATTGGGCACAGCTCCCCGGCAATCAGGCCTATATCGCTAGGCGCGCCCTTATCTCGACGCTGAACTGCGCCGGGCTCAGCAGTTTTCACGCCTATCCCTATGGCAAGCCAGATGGCAATCACTGGGGGCCGGCGATCACCATTTTCGAGACGACCTCCGGAACGCCATTCTTTTTCAATTTCCACCAGGGCGACGTCGGGCACACGACGGTGTTCGGACCGACTGGTTCTGGCAAGACCGTCATCATGGCTTTCCTGATCCTGCAGGCCTACCGCGTCAGTCCGCGACTGAAGACTATCGTCTTCGACAAGGATCGTGGTCTCGACATCATGGTTCGTGCGGCAGGCGGGCGATACATGACGCTCGAACCCGGCGAACCGTCGGGTTGGAATCCATTGCTTCTCGATGACACCGAGGAAAACCGGGTTTTCCTGTACGGGCTGTTGAGCTTCATGCTGAAGCCGTCGAAGGCAGGCGAGAGCCTGACGCCGCAGGAAGAAGCGATCATCCGCAGCGCGATCAAATCCGTCCTCAAGACGAAGGACAAGTCGTATCGTCGTCTATCCTCGCTCAGGGCACTGCTCGCCGGTAGCGAGAGGACCGAAGGCAGTCTGATCGCAAGGCTCGACAAATGGGTCGATCGCGGCCCCTATGCCTGGCTCTTCGACAATGCCGATGACAATCTGGATATTTCGAGGCCGATGATCGGCTTCGACATGACGTCGATCCTCGACGATCCGATGGTGCGCACCGCGGCCCTCCTCTACATGTTCCATCGGTTGGACGAGGTCTATGACGGGAAGGCGCCGATCATCAACTTGATGGACGAAGCCTGGAAGCTGCTCGACGATGACGAGTTCAAGCGCACCATGAAGGACTACTTCAAGACCATCCGGAAAAGGAACGGCCTTGTCATTTTCGGCACGCAGTCCGCCGACGACGTCGTGCAATCCAATGTCAGCCGCACGATCATCGAACAGACGTCGACCAACATCTTCTTTGCCAATCCGAAGGCCGACGAGCACTCCTACATGGAGCATTTCGGCCTCTCCAGGGCTGAATTCGAATGGGTCAAGAACGGCGACCCGAGCTCGCGTTTCATGCTGATCAAGCAGGCGAAGAGCAGCGTGATCGCGCGTGTCGACATGTCCCACATGCCGGAGTTCATCAAGGTCTTGTCCGGCCGCGAGGAGACCGTTCGCGAGGTCGAGATGCTGCTCGACGAATACGGAGACGATCCGAAGAACTGGCTGTCGAAATTCTGCGACTGGGAGAGGGGAGCGTCCGATGAACAACGCAAGGCTTCCTGAGTTGGCGACCGCCGGCGCGCTGGCGCTGGTCACTGTGATGACCCCGGTGGCCACCCGCGCCCAGGTTCCGGTGATCGACAATGCCCGCCAGAAGATCCAGCAGGCGACTTTGAACTGGTACCAGGGCTATCAGGCCGATACCCAGAAACTGAAAGGCGCCTCGGGCGGTACGACCGACAGCGTGGCGCCTGGCCAAGGCTCCGGCGCACCCGCCGATTGCTCGGCGGACGGCATGGGCGGCGACATCGCACCCGCTGCACCATCACAGCGGACGCCGAGCCAACAGGAAGTCGCCCGTATGGTCGAGGATGAGGCGATCCGCCAGGGCGTCGATCCCAATTTTGCGCTCGCTATTGCCGAACAGGAATCCCGTTTCCGGCAATCTGCGCGCTCGGCGGTCGGCGCCACCGGTGTCATGCAGCTGATGCCGGGAACCGCCGGACAGCTCGGCGTCAACCCTTATGACACGCGCGACAATATTCGCGGCGGCGTCAAATACATCAAGCAGCTCCAGGGAATGTTCGGCGATCGCTATGACCTGATCGCAGCCGGCTACAATGCAGGTCCTTATCGCCATTCGCTTCAGAACGGCCAGATCCCCAACATTCCCGAAACCCAGGATTACGTCAAAAAGGTCTCTGCCTACTATAGCCGCAACAAGGCGCAGAATGGCGACCGGACCCCACCAGCTGGCGACAACACCGAGCCCGAAAGCGCGAGCTACGGGAACGGTTGCGGCGAGCAGCTGAAAAAGGCTGTCGACCGCAATACGCAGGCGCAGGTCGAGCGCGGTTCGGTCTGGAATGAGCTGCTTGGGAAATCGATTGAAGCGAACCAACAATATCTGCAGCGCCTTCAGGCCGGGCTGCGATCGTCGTCGGCCAACCTACGCGGCTCCGGTGGCGGCAATTCCAAGGACCACGACGGCTCGCTGGTGATGGCGCAGATCCAGTGCCCATCGACGATCATCGACACCGGCAGCACCCGCTGCTTTGCGGTTCCCACAGGCGCCACGACTGAGCAGATCCAGCGGTGGCTTGATGGCCTGCAGGAACAGGCACGCGCCAGTGGCAACATCGCGACCTTTTCGGCGGTGCAGGATCCCGTATTGGGCCTGGTGACGGTCGTCGACGCCAGACCGACAGCAAACTGAATGGACAGGAGAGGTTAGGCACATGAAGACATTTGTCATCGCGGCAGCCCTTGGCATCGTCGCCGTCTCGCATGCTTACGCGCAGGTCCCCGTCAAGGATTCGGAAAACATTTCGCTCAGCGAGGCCATCAAGAAACTGTCGTCTGAGATCCAGCAGGACACCTCGGTGGTCAAGGACAACACGACGAAGACCTTGCAGGCGATCACCGGCGATCGCAGTCAGGATGCCAGCCAGTTTGCCAAACTTGCGACCGGCAATGGCTTCAGCATGGGGCAGGCGCCGGACTTCGGATCGATCCTGTCGGGAAACCAGGCCGTGTTCGGCGGCATCAGCGGTCAGTTTCAGAATACGGCCGCCAAACTGATCAACGGCCTCAACCTGGTGAAGATGGTGGTCGACACCGTCAAGGGTGGCGAGCTCTCAGGTGCCAACCAGGCCTATTCGCAAGGGGTCAATGCCTTGACGACGATGACCGCACTGACGGATGCGATGAACAGCGCCACGAAGGATCGGCAGAATTCGTTCATGCAGGCAACTGAGAAGATCGGCACGGTTCAGGATCTGAAGGGTGCGCTCGAACAAAACACCCAGATGGTGCTGCAGGGCAACCAGACCGCCAACGAAGCGGTCGGCTCGCTCAATAATCAGGTCATGTTGCTGAACCAGCAATATAAGGCGGCGCTCGCCACTTCGTCGCAGAACCTCAAGACCTTCGCACCACTTCCCGACAGCGTGATGCGGGACGGGGGCGTGCAGCAGCAGGGGGCTTCGGTTCGCGATCAGCTGAAGGCATTCGAGGAGCAGGAGCAGTGAGGCTGATGCTCATCCTAGCATTTGGTTGCGCGACACTCAGTGGCTGCGGCGGTAAATACGAACAGTTGGCGAAATGCTCGGCCGACGAAAACCCGGTGCCGGCACTTGGGTACGACACACAGTCGGAGCCAACGCCGCCGGAACAGGCGCTGGCGAGAGCCGTCACGGATGATTGCGGCCCGATGCGGCCTGTCAATTAGGATGCGACATGGATCCAGTCAGCTACGCGATCAATTTCTATGGCGACGCGCTCAGATATTTCGACAAGATCAATGAGGCCTCGCTTGAACGGGCCTGGGGCCTGTTTGCCCAACACAGCAATCTTGTCTCAGCCGTCCTGGCGATCTTCCTGATCCTCTACTTCCTTTGGGGCGCCCTCGGACTGTCGAGCGTATCCCTGCAGGACATGGCGGTTACGGCCTTTAAGATTGCGCTCGCCTATGCACTGATCATGTCCTGGGCCACTTTCTACGACAATATCGGCCAGTTCGTATTGTCGTCGCCACAGGATCTTGGCTCGGCTATTTCCTCGGCAATGGGCGGCCAGTCGGCCGGTTCCGATCTTGCCCAGCAAGTCGCCAGCATGGCACGCAAGGTCTACGATTTCGCCATGCAGCTCTTCAATTCCTACGAGTCGGGATGGCTGCCGAATGTCACTGGCGCCGTGGTCGTGTTCATCGTGCTGGTGTTCGGTCTACTGCCGATGCTGCTCATCCTCACCGGCGTGACCCTGTTTGCCAAGATGATCACCGCCGTCATGCTGGCGATCGGGCCGATCGCTATCCTCTGCTATTTCTTCGGCGTCACGCGGTTTGTCTTCGACGCCTGGGTGAGGGGCGTCGCCTATGGCATGTTCATGCTGCTCTTCACCTACATCATGGCCGGACTGTCTTTCGGTTTCCTGATCGGCATGATGGACACGATCAACGGCGACATGGCAACCAGGGAGAACGCGCTGGCGATCGTGCTCGCCATGGTGCTCTACCTGGCGCTGATCTCCTATTTCATTTTCCAGGTGCCGGATTTCGCCAGAACCTTTTCCTACGGCACCGCGATATCGGGTGTGCCGGGTGGGGGCGGTGTCGACACGGGTTACAGCGCCGCCCGCAGAGCACTTGCATCCAGCAATTCGAGGGCCGGGCAGGCGGGAGCCGTCGCGCTTGGCATGCTGACTGGTCCGAGAGGCGCCGTGACGGCGGCAGCACTTGCCGGCCGCGGCAGTGTGGTGGGCGTCGGCGCGCTCGGCAGGATGCTCACCAATCGCCGCCGCAACAGCGAGTGAACGAGACATCGATATTCGAGGGTAACACTTGGCATTGTTCAGAAGACGGATAACACCTGCGCCGACCGATCATGTCCCCGGGCCGCAGGAAATTTATGATCGGTACCTGTCCTGGGGCGAGAAGAACCGCTCCCTTCGGACCTTGATTGGTCTCATCCTGCTTGCCTTCGCGGTGGCCGGCTGGGCTATCGCCGGCATACTTTCGTTTTCGGTGGCGCAGCTTTTCCCGCTTGTCCGCACCGAGGTCGTGCCCCTGATCGTCGACAAGAATACCGGCTACATGGAGACCGTGACCACGCTCGACAAGGATCAGTCGAGCGTCTCGGAAATACAGGCCGTTCGCGCGTCGTTCGTCGGCAATTACGTCATCCGTCGCGAGACTTACGACCCCCGCTATCTCTCGGACAACTTCGACATGATCGCGCTCTGGTCGGAACCGAACTCCGAGGCCTTCAAGGAGTATGAGGCGTGGATGAACCCGAGCAATCCACGAGGGCCGGTGAAGACGCTCGGTGCCACCGGCGACATCCGGCCGGAGATCCTCTCGGTCAATCCTCTCAATGCCTCGACCATGGCCGTCCGTTTTGAGACACGGGAACGCCAGCGCGGTGGTGACGTCGTCAATCGCTGGTCTGCGACGGTGCGCTACCGGCAGATCAATCTTCCCGCCAGCAACCGGGTTCGTCTGTACAATCCGCTGGGCTTTGTCGTCACCGAATACGCAAGGGTTCCGGAAACCATGCCGTCGGGGCCGGCCCAATGATGAAACAGATGACCGCGCTTTCATTCTTACTGCTGCTGGGAACCACGGTCGGGCATGCTGAACTGGTCGCACGTCCGGGAAGGCTCGATCCTCGAGTTCGCTCGCTTCCCTATTCGGCCGAGCAGGTCTTCCTGGTGACCGGCACATACGGGATGGTGACGACGATCCTCTTCGGCGCTGACGAGGAGATCACCCAGGTCGTTGCGGGCGACACCGTCTCCTGGCAAATCCTCACCTCGGCCGACCGGCGTTCCCTGACCTTGAAGCCAATGGAAAAGGACGCGGCGACCAATCTCTCCGTCGTAACCACCAAACGGACCTATTCCTTCGACCTTCGCGTCAACGACAGCAAGGCGATCCAGAACCAGACCTTCAAGCTGCAGTTCACCTATCCCGAAGATGCCGGGCTGAAGGGGACTGCCGAGCTTTGGAAACAGGCGCAGGATGCTGCGCGCAATCCGAACCTCAGGAACATCCGTCGCGACAAGGTCAACTACGACTATGGCTTCAAGGGAAGCGATGCGGCAAAGCCGCTCTGGGTGTTTGACGACGGATTGAAGACCTTCATGAAATTCACCGGCGACATTCCGGCGATCTTCATCGTCGACCGGAAACGCCGCGAGAGCCTCGTGAACTACCGCCGCGAGGCCGATTACATCGTCATCGATACCGTCTCGCGGCAGTGGTCGCTGCGCTATGGCACCGAGGACGAGACCTGCCTGTTCAATCTGCGAACTGTTCCCGCCGATATTCCGGCGCCGATCGAAGGTGCGGTTGCGCCGAAGCGGATCGGTGCCGGCGGTCCCCCGCAACAAGCTCAACACTAGGAAAGCGCGCCATGTCGGATCCAAATTATCATTCGCTCGACACCGACAGCGCCATTGGCGGTCCGGTCCGGAGGAGCAGCGTTGGTCTCATGCGGCCGATCGCGGTTATCGCGGCCATCGCCGGCGTCGGCGTCGTCCTTTATTTTCTGCTTGCCGGCGGCGAGCAGCAGCCGGCGATCGACACGACGCCGCGCGAGGAGTTCCGTCCGGTCCAGACACCCAGGAACGAAGGGTTCAGAACGCCGGCCCCGCCTCCTTTGCCGACGGTCGTCGTTCCGGAAGCGCCGCCGCCACCCCCTCCGCCGCCGCCAGCGCCCGTCGTTCCGGCGGCTGCTCCCGTTTTGCCACCGGCCGAGGTCGACTGCACCAGAGGCAAGAACCCGGACAATCCCCGCTGCATCGAGCTCGCACGGCAAGCCAAGCTGCTGGAGCGTGTTCGCTCTTCCGCCATGGTCTTCGATCAATCGGATCAGAGGAACGGCGCGGCAGGGGCCTCGACCGACGTCACGGGTGCGGGACTGTTCGGCGCCAGTGATTCGTCCGGGGCGCAAACGGCAGCAGCGTCAAACGGCGGCGGCGCGGTCGACAATGATCGTGCTTTCCTGAAGGCGATGGGCGGGCAGGGTGTGGACGTTTCAGTCGCAACCGAGAACCGCCGCACGGACGCCTGGATCCCGCAGGGCACGATGATCCGCGGCACGCTGGAGACGGCGATCAATTCAGACCTCGCCGGCATGGTGAAGGGGATTGTACGGGAAGACGTCTATTCGTTCGACGGCCGGCGCATCCTCATACCGGCAGGCTCGTCCCTAATCGGCGATTATAAATCCGGGGTCGAGCGGGGGCAGGAGCGGATCCTGATTGTCTGGACACGGATGATCCGCGGAGACGGCGTTTCGGTGCAGCTCGGCTCCTATGGCACTGATCGGCTTGGGCGCTCGGGCATGACGGGTGTCGTCGACCGCAAGTATTGGGAACGGTTCGGGCCGCCGGCGATGATGACGTTGATTGGTGGCGCCACTCAGTACATCGCCCAGCTCGGCCAGAAGCAGGACCGCAATATCACGATCGTCAACACGGATGGAACGGTGACCAGCATTCCTCAGGATAATGGAAGCACGTCACAGGATCGTGCCCGCGAAATTGCTGCCGAGACGATTGCGTCCGGCATCCAGCAGCTGGCGTCAGAAGCTTTCCAGGACAGCCGCAACATCCGGCCGACGATCCACATTCCTCAGGGCTCCGACATCAATGTCTTCGTCACACGCGACCTCGACTTCGCCGGGCTTTATCCGGATCCGGTCCGCGAAGAGTTTGAGAGACTGCGCAGAAGGAAGCTTGGCAAATGAACGCGCGCCCGTCGATTTCTGCTGAGCAGCATTTTCTGTCTGAGGCCATCGAGCCGATCCGACCGTTTCTCGACGATCCCGGCGTGGTTGAGATTTCCTGCCAGCGCAGCAATGAGATCTGGCTCGAGCGTATCGGCCAGCTCAGCATGATGAGGCAGCAAGTCGACGGCCTCGACCAGGAATCAATCCGCCATATGGCATCGCGCGCCGCCTCGTTCACCAAGCAGACGGTCAACGCTGAACATCCGCTCCTATCGGCGACGCTCGTCAATGGCGAGCGCGTGCAGTTCGTGCTGAACCCGACTTCCGCGACGGGCCACGCCTTCTCCATCCGCAAGCAATTCATCCGCCGGTTCGATTTGAACGACTATGAGAAGGCTGGCGCGTTCCGCTTCACCAAGGTGACGGGAGACGACTATATCGACGACGTCGATATCGAGCTGTCGCGGCTGCTGCGGGCCGGCAAGGTTCGCGCCTTCCTGGAGCTCGCGGCAATCAATCACCGCAGCATGCTGATTTCGGGCGGCACCTCCACCGGCAAGACGACGTTTCTGAATACGATGCTCACCGCCATTCCGAACCATGAGCGGTTCATCCTCATGCAGGACACGGCTGAGCTGGAGCCGCTACAGGAAAACGTCGTCTCGCTGCTGGTCTCGAAGGGTGGCCAGGGCGAGGCAAGGGTGACGATGGGCGATCTGCTGGCCACGGCGCTCCGTCTCAGACCGGATCGGATCTTCATGGGCGAGCTGCGCGGCGACGAGGCCTTCGACTTCCTGAATGCGATCAATACCGGGCATCCCGGTTCAATGTCGACGATCCATGCAAACTCGCCGCACCACGCCTTCAACCGGCTGTCGACGCTGGTACTCAACAGCAATGTGCGCATGGAGCGCGACGACATCATTCGATACATCCGCTCGATCATCCCGATCGTGGTCCAGTTGAAGAAGAGTGATGCCGCCGGCGGCCGCGGCGTCAGCGAGATCTACTTTGCCGACGAGGTGGACGAAAATGGCAAGCGTATCCACGCACACCGAGACTGACCGCCCGAAATGGACGGGCCTGCAGCGGGCATCGTTGTTCACCTTGCCGATCGCACTGCTCGGAATCGTTCTCCTGTGGCTCGCCTTCTTCACGCTGATCTACGACGCCTACATCACCTCGTTCGGATCTTCGTCCTACTTCGACTATGTCGCACAAGCGCGCTGGATCGACGCCGTGCGCTATACCTGGTCTATCATCCATGTCCGCAACACGGTCGGACTTTCGCTGCTGGCCTTCGTGGTTGCCTTGCCGTTCCTGTTTTTCTTGGCTTGCCTCTGGATGCTGAAAGGCGGCAGGGCGTTGTCGCGCAAGATCCTCTACCTGCTGCATGTCCGGTCGATGTTCAGTCTGATCGCCCATACGGCTCTCATCTTCGCCGCCGCCTATGCCGGCGTCATCGTCTACGGCGTGGCCTTTTATCTCGTTGCCACAAAGGCCGGTGAGCATGCCGAGATTGCCAGCTACTACGGCAATCATCTGGCCGCGATGTATCAGGCTCCTTTCGGCGCAATCGATGCAGCCGGCGCCTATCAAAAACCATCCCGGCAGACGGTGCTCGCCGCGCTCGCCGGTCTCGCTGCCGCCGGTGCCATCGTCGGATTTCCGATCGGCGCGGCAATTCAGAAACGCCAGCGGATGATCATGGGAAAGGCACGCCTCGCCACCTTGAAGGACGCAGCCGATTTTCGGCTGCGCGACAAGCACGGCATCGTTCTCGGACTGAAGCAGGGATTGCTGCTGCGCAACGACGGCGATCAGCACGTCATGGTCATCGGTTCGCCGGGACAGGGCAAATCGCGCGGCTTCGTCATCCCGACGATGATGAGTTTTCAGGGATCGCAGGTCGTCCTCGACATGAGCGGCGAGCTCTTCGAGGAGACCTCCGGTTATCTCAAGGACAAGGGGTACGAGGTCTTCCTGCTCGCTCCGGGCTCGAAGTTCACCGACGGCTACAATCCCCTCGACCTGATCAGTGACGAGCCGAACCAGCGGATCACCGACCTGCAGAAGCTTACGCAAATGCTTCTGCCGGAACGTCTGCGATCGGATTCCTCCGACTTCTGGGAGGAAAGCGCCAGGATCCTTTTGACGGCCATGCTCGGCTTCGTGCTCGAATGCCCCGACACCCGCAAGTCGCTCAGCGAGCTCTATCGCATTCTCAATTCGATGTCGGACGAGCGCAAGGCGATCATCCAGCTATTGGAAAACTGTGAGCCGGTTCTCTCCGACCAGACCCGGATGCAGCTCACCAAATTCGCCGGGCGCCATGAAAAGCTCGGGGAGGGGATCGCCGCGGAGATCGTCGCCAAGCTCAATTTCCTGCAGAACCCGCTGGTGGAAGCGCTGACCTCGATCACCACGATCCCGATCGGCACCATCAGAAAACGGAAGATGGTGATCTACATCCAGGCCGACTGGAACGCCATGCAGATCTATGAGCGGCTGATCTCGATGTTCATCCAGCAGATGGCCGACAAGCTCGTGCAGATGGGACCGTTGCGCAACCGTGAGCATGAAGTGCTGATGATGCTCGACGAATTCGGCAATGGCGGCCGGATCGATACGGTGCT
Source organism: Rhizobium sp. LARHSG275 (assembly GCF_052871115.1). Taxonomy (NCBI): domain Bacteria; kingdom Pseudomonadati; phylum Pseudomonadota; class Alphaproteobacteria; order Hyphomicrobiales; family Rhizobiaceae; genus Rhizobium; species Rhizobium sp. LARHSG275. Next base: position 63,816 of record NZ_JBIXJN010000024.1, read on the forward strand.
GACGCTCGCCCCGCTGATCCGCAAGAATGGCGTGCGGTTCGTCTTCATCCTCCAGGACGGCGCCCAATTGGAGCGGCTGTACCAGCGCTCCGGCCAAAGGATCCTGATGGGCGCTTCGACGATCAAGCTGTTCATGAATTTCCAGAACCAGGAAGATGCGACCGCTGTCTCGATGGCTGCTGGCAAAACGACGGAGTGGGTCGAACAATCGTCTTATTCGCATCGCCACGGCCGAAGACAGCGATCGATCTCGAAGGTGCCGGTCTCGGTCGATCTTCTTCCCGTCAACACGCTGATGATGATGAAGCCGGAAGAGGCGATCCTGCAGGTCACCGGTATGCCGCTGATGCGCATCATGAAGCTCGATTCCGGCGGCGAGCGGATGTTTTCGAAAGTGCGGAAGTTCAAGCCGGCGAAAAGGCCTTGCATTGAGCCGGTTGAATGGACGATCGACGACAGCAAGTCCGCTGCGGCGGCCCCGGCCTCGACAGGCACTGACAACGACGCCGTGCGCTTCGTCGTCAAGGATGGTGTCCGCCACGTCTACATTTCCTCGCTCGACGAGCTGCGTCATCGCCTGGATCTCGACGAGACGCGCGAGGCCGGTGTGGCGGAGGAGGAGGTACAGGCGGAAAAGAAGAAGCAGTCGGGAGACAAGCAAAAGGGGGATTCGGCGAGCGGGCAACGAAAGCGCGGCATACCCAAAACGCCTGGAGCCGCTCGCGAGAGTGACATCGGTCTCGATATCGACGAGGAGAAGCTCAGCCGCAATGTCTATTCGGGCTCACCGGCACATCGGAGCGTTCGAGCCAAACAGGCCAATGGTCCGTCGGATCAAAGCGGCCCTCGGCCTGCTGCAACTGTTCTTCGGCGGCAGGAGGTCAGAGACGTATTCGGGGCAGATCTTACCGCGTTGAACGAGGTGATCTTCCAGCAGGCCGAAGAGAACGCGCTTGAGCCGGTCGAGCTGAACGCGGATGTCGAGCTCTTGATAGAGAGCCTGTCGGATCGGCTCACGGAGGACAGCTCGAGAGCCTACCTGCGCCAGTTCGCTAGCTTGGTGCGGGATCCGCTGGGCGAGGATCGGGAGCAATCTGAGACCGAGGCGCATGCTGAGTAGATGCGACGTCGCCCGCAACGACGCAACACTGCGTCCCCATCCGCCAGGGAAAACGATACATGGGTGAGATCCGACATTTCTTACAAGGCGATATTTCAAATAATGGTCATCTCGAACGAATTGTCGCTGCCGCCAAGGCTGACGCCGGCTTTTGGCTGATGGTGAAGGAGCGCGAGATGGAAAGGCAAACGATCGGAGCCGAAGTTGACCTGGAGGGCGATGGTGAGGATGCGATCGACAAGTCGGCGCCGGCGAGGCTGACGCCCACGATCACAGAGCTGGCTGACGACCTCGTCTCGCGCATGTTCGGAACTTGCCCACCCGAGGTACTGGTGATCATCCAACAGGCGCTCCTCGATGCCGCGAGAGTCGAGCTGAGCGCTGTCCGGTGAAGGCCAATCAAACGCTGAGGAAAACGGCGATCATAAAATGATCTTCAGGTCAGGATGTCGTCATCGGATGTCGGGGAAGTGTCGTATCCAGGCCGACGAACCTGATCGATCACCCAGTCTTGTAGCCGCCTGGCGGTGTCTGCGGCCTTCGCCTCAGTGAGATCCTTGGGAGAAATCCCAAAGATCGGCCCGAGATGCTTCATGCGCGGCAAAGTCCTTTCCTTCGCCTCTCGATATTCGTCGGTCTCCATCCCAAAGGCTTCGATAATGAGGGTCACCGAGATGGATCCTCCATATGTTGCCTCTAACATGAAGTCCGGCCTGCACAGACCGGCGGGAGTCTCTGATGCGAACAGCGGCTTGGTGATCTTGATGCGAAGGTCCGGTACCGCGTCGAAAAGAGCTTGCTGCAGCCAGAACAACAGATGCGAAACATCTCTTTCGAATCCCGATTCCACCGGAAAGAGCGTGTCGCCGTTATAAACCGGCTGCGCATAGGCCTGGATCGCCCGCACGGGTCCCTCGTCGTCGTCCTGAAAATCGACGTTCAGCAAGGTCAGGAACGGACCTCTGAGTGTGGGATCGCCACGCAATGGATGGCGGACTTTACCGAGCACATCGATCTTTCTCAAGGACGATGCCGGCATGATCGCCTGCGCCGACACGGTTTTGACAAACAGCAACATAAAGCCGGTTCGCCGAAGGCTCTCCGGCCAGTCGGGACGAGAGGTCCAGAGCAATCGCTGCCAACGACTATCTGGATCCCAGTAATCCGCGGCCCATGTCGACATCAGCGCGTTGAGCGTCCAGGTCCGCAGCACCCTGAGCTCCCGCGCGGCGGAACGTATCCCTGAGAGCTGACCTCCTAGTGCAAGTTCGGGATTGTCCTGCAGCGCAGGGATAACATTCGTGCCTGCCTTGTCCAGCATCCGCCACAGGATGCTCGCAAGTCTGGAAGGACGGTCGTTTCGTTCCCTCGATCGGGTGGGATCATCCTCCGAGATATCAGCAAGACGGTTGGGAATGGCCGGAAGGGCGTCGATATAGCTGCGCTCGGATTTTGGCAGCGGGCGAATCTGATAGCGACCGTCGAACAGAGGCGGAGCAGCGTCCTTGTCCACATGGAACGGGCATGTCTGCGCATGGTTTGGACGCTCTTCATTTTGTTGGGGGTCCGCCTCCTTCGAGGTCAGTCGTCGCAGCGTAAATGTACGCTCCTGTTGGATCGGTGCGAGCAATGGCTGCAAGCCAGCGGCGAGGCAATCGCATTCAATCCAGCCGTCCATCACTTTGGCGCGTTTGATGACCGAAAGCGCAATAGCCTCATCTTCCTTGGATGCAGCGTTGCCATACCAGGCACGCAACGCGGTTGCCTCTCGGTCGGACAGGTCGGCAAGTGGATGCGCTGGACTGTTGCGAACGACGATCCGCATGCCAGACCTTCAATAGCCGAGGAGCCAGAGCCGATAGCCGAGGTATCCCACACCGGCGGCGGCGCTTGCGGCGATGATCGTCTCTCCCCAAGCTCGGATGTTCCAAGCCCTGCCTTTGTCGATGCGCAAACCTTCGAGCACAGCCGAAAGGAAGGCATAGATCGGGATCATCATCGCGTAGCCCACCGTGAGACTGTCTCGGATTACGATGCAGGCGAGGAGGAAAACAAATCCGAAAACCAGGGTCGCCAAACATAGCCGCTGCAAGTCAAATCGGTAGCCACGCTTTTTAAGCGACGTCATCGAGTGCCTCCTTCGAACTCAGTCTCGAAAAATATAACTGCAGTATAAGTGGCGGGCAAGCTACGGCAAGGGGTTCGGATCTATGGAGGGACCTATCCATGAGGATTCGTGCCAATTGAAGACGGTGCCCCAACTACGGGGCTCAGTGACCCGAGGAGGCTCTGCCATCCTCTTGCAGGGCGTGATCGTCGCGGTGTAAGACGTGTAACAAAGTTGTGAATGCTTGGATGCAAGAGATAGGCAACAAAGGGTTTACGCTTGGTCATCATGGTCTCTAGCCGGCGTCAGGCATTGGATGAGCAGTAGAATCCCGAACAAATCCCCGGCCAGCAGCTGTGGCAGTACCCTCTGTTGGCGGGATAATACGTTTGCTGGTCCCGTATCGAGCACATCTTCCGCCAGGGAAGGCGTTTCATGTCGCGTGTGAAAGACGATCAGTCCGGCAACGCAGTGGGCGTCTCGATGTTGAAGGCACTATCGTTTCAAGAAAGGCTGGCAATCGGCCTGCGCCGATTGAAGGCCGAGCGCGGCCTAACGAACAAGGATCTGGCCGAACAACTCGGCGTATCAGAGGCCTATATGTCGCAAGTGACCCGCTGCATGCGTGACGTCAAGCTGTCGACGCTCGACAAGATGCAGCGGGAGTGGAATGTCATTATCGAGGATTTGCTCAGAGTCACCGAAGACGATCTCTCTCTGATAGAAGCGTTGAAAGCCCGCCGTGGGAAGAAAAAAGCTCCCGAGACCGCGACCTGATTTTCTCCTTCATAGCGTGGGATCGGCCCGGACTAGTGATCGAGGTTAAACCAGAACCTTTCCTTCATGCCTTGGTCATTCGGGATATCAAAGAAATAGGGATCAGCGCGCCGCGGTCGCGGGGTGGCAACTTGCTGGATGCAGCCATCATGGCCGTTGCCGAAACTGCGCTCTATCGTCATACCTGACTGTCTCGTGTGGGCATTGCGCTCCATCGGTGATCGGCAGACATCGACTGTTTTGATGCACTGGTCGGGCTCGCCGCGCCAGCCACCGTCGCCTTGCGAGCTATAGCCGACCGTCGTTCCGGCCGGGCAATCCTCGTAGTTTTCCCGCCCCGGCTTGCCGGCCTTAGCCTCATGGCAAATCGGCCAGGAAAATCCCGGGTCCTTCATCGCGGCAATGAGCCTTGTCATAGGTGGAACGCAATAGGCAACGCCGTGCCATGACGGATTTTTTGATGCCGCACACAACAGAACCTGGCATCCCCACGAGGCGTCCTCGGCTTTTGCGCCGCCGACCGGGGTTCCAAGGGCTGTACCTATCAATGTTGCGACGAGAATCACCAACGGTCTCATAATTCGCCTCCGTTATCGACTACTGGATTTGCGCCCAGGCACCGTCGATCCTCGCAAAGGAAAGCACGCCCGGTTGCGCCACGCCGGCAAAGGAGCCTGACGTTGTTGTGATGATGCCGGTACACGTGACGCCAGGTATTGCCTCGCGCGGCTTGCACTCCGAGATCCTGATTGAACGGCCTGACTTCGCGATCGCAGCACTTGCCTCTTCGTCACTCGGAGCGTCGACAGGCGATGGTTGCTGCGTCGACTCCTTCAGTCGGACGATCTCTTTTTCCAGGTCTGCGATATAACCGGTTCGCGCCAGCTCACCGATCGCATATCCTCCCGCTGTTCCAGCAAGGAGGGCGATGGTGGCAGCAATAACCGCGGTATCGGGGCGCTTAGCCATCGGAACCTCAATACCCCTCGATGCCCAGTCGCTTGAGGACAGCAACCGGATCGGTCTCGCACACCGTCTTCCAGTCCGCATGCTTGGCGCAGGCGTAAGCGTATTGGCTAAGGTCTGCCGATGACAGGTCGGCAAGCCTGTTGCCAATTGCTTTCCATTGCTGCACGTCCGTCGGATCGCAGCCGGCGCCGCCCGCGCCGCAAAAGTCCGGATCACGCTGATCGGTCAGATTAGGAGTGGCGCTATCTTGCGCGCCGCTCGCGACCGGAGCGAGGACGAGCAGGATTGCCGCGGTAACGACGGAGCAATAGATGCGGTTCATTCAATCTCCTTACACGTTTGAGTTTACCGAGCCGCTTGGGTAACAGGCAAAGGCAGGGGCAGGCCCGTCTCGGCTTCTGGTGATTGGCCGTCCGACTTCTCTGCGGCCACAGTCGATGCGGTGTAAAGCCAAGGGGGAAGCAGGTCCGGTGACGACCAGACTCCAAAGCCCAGCCCCCTGGCTTTCCGCTCAATATCGAAATATGCAGGGACTTGTGGCTCGTTGCGGTAGTTGAATGCGTAACCGATACCCTCCGCAATTGCCGTTGCTGCCAGATTTGTTTCGCCGACAAAGCAATGAGCGATCAGGATCTTGTTGGTGTCGCGGCCAATTGGCGCGCAGTTGACGTTCTGCCCAAGTGTCCGGAGGATCATCCAGGCACGCGAAACCTGACCGGCGGGCCACTCCACGCCATCGCTCGTTGCGGTCTGCTCAAGGCGAGGGGCTTCATACCCAGCCAGGCGGACGATCTGTCGGCTCTTGACGAATTCGAACGTGGTCGCATCAACGACCTGAACCTTGCCGTAGATCTGACGCGGCACATCGGACGGGCGGCTTTGCGCAAGCAAAGCCGTCGGGACCATTACGAGCCATAGTATCGAGGCAGCCGCAACTCTCATTGTTGTGCCCCCGCCTGTTGTTGGAGAACGGAAACCGGATGCGGTAGGTCCGAATAGGCCCAGAGTCCGGCGCGCGCCGAACGTGCAGATTCCTCCGCAACCCGGTAACCTGGAACAATCAGTCGCCCCGCGCTGTCGACGGCGGCAAATCCCCAACCTTGGGCAATCATATAGGTTGCCAGGTCGTACCGATGCCGGCCTGTCGTCGTTTGGCATGCGACGACCGCGTTGTTCTGGTCGAGATTTTTGATGGTCGCGCAGACGGGCCTCGTGTCTCGGATCAACGCCTGCGCCATGACCAGATCGAGCTCTCCGCAATCCCGGACAACGCCGGCAGAGACGGTGACGTTGGTTCCCCGGAGACAGGCCTGCAGACCATAGAGGCGATAGCGTCGCCCGCCGGAGATCCAGGTGTCGCCCGTCTCGAATTGTGCCTCCGTCGGAAACGGAACGAATTCGGGTTGGACGCGACCAGCGTCAACGGCCGAGGGAATGTCGGTTTGCGATGCCTGAACAGGGACGACCGATGGCGAGAAATGCGGTTCGCGCGCGACATTGCCGTCGGCGAGCATCGGCATGATTGTCGTGGCAGCACAGACACCGGAAGCTGAGATCGTCGAAATGAACATAAGAAGCCCGATCCGCATCAATTGGTCGACGGATTGACCGGGTGGTAAGGATGGGTGAACTGGCCGTTTGCCCAGATTCCGGCCTGCTCACCGCGTGCGGTTTCCTCGGCTTGCAGGTATTCCGGGAAGACAGGCCGACCGGCGCGGTCACGGGCAGCGAACGCCAAGCCCTTGCAGATGAGCGCTTCGGAGAGCGATCGAACCGCGCCATTCTCGACGAAAAAACATTCAGCAAAACGCACGGTCGGTCTGCCGGGATTTTGCGCGAAAACGTGGCAAGGAAATGCGTCGCCGGCACCTGCCTTTGCCTCATCGAGCGTCGCAGTCATGCCGGCAAGCGAAATCATCGCACAGGTCGTCGGCATTCCGGCAAACTCCAGTGGCTCGGCCGAGAGGCAACCCTGGACGCCGGCTAGTTTGATCACGTCACCATCGGCGCCGAGAAAGGCGCTGCCGCTCAGCGCGGCCTTTGGGCTAACAGTTTGCAGATCAAGTCGGGACGCGATCGATGAGATGTCCAGCGGTATTTGTGGGCCAGGAATCAGATCCCGGCCCTCTGCGTAGGCGTTCTGATAATAGCCGACAAAATCCGAGACCGTGTCGGCCCGCGCGGCAGAGGGCAGGGCGATCAAGGCATTGAGAAGGGTGCAAAAGAGGAGGCGGTCGAACCGCCGAGCGCCATTGTTCATGCTCGCATCCGTCACCTGTTGACTGTTTCGAGCATGCACGAAATTATACTGCAGTGCAAGTCTGGAAAATGGCCTTGGATTGCAGTATGTGTTGTTGGACACTGGAAACGTGCAGATGGAGAAGGGTAATGTCCGCGGCAAGAAAGGCGCTCAGGGTTGTTGTCTTCCCGTTTCGGGCGGCATGGTTCTTAATATTGATCGCGAACTTTTTGGTCGTCTCGGCCGTCTGCCTTCTTGTCGCGTCCCTTCTTGCATACGGCGTTGCCCTGGCCTTTTCGTATGCCTTTCTGCCGGCAGAATGGACGCAAACGCTGTGGCGATGGGTGGTCGATCTTTATGTTCAGTCTTCCTGGTTCAAAGCTGCCACGATCGCTTTCTTCATATTCTTGCTCTTGCCCGTCCTCCGATTTTGGCTGGCGAGGGATCCGGTTGCGGATGTAGCCCGAGAACGCGAGATCACCAGGCTGAATGATGATCTGATTGCCGCGCGGCGGCAGGAACAGTTGCGAGCCAAATTTCGGGCCTAAAGGAGAGGCAGCTGGCACGTTTGCAGGGCGCCGGAGCCCACAACGTCCTTGTCTCCAAATTCTGAGGCTGTCGGCCGCCACTGCGATGGAAGATAGTTTGCAGCGGCGGTGACTTTTGTTGCAAAGGGCGAGGAATTCAATGGCAGCCAAACCACTTTCGCTTGCTATCTCGACGTTCAAAGGCGGTGCGGGAAAGTCGACGCTGAATGTCAATCTTGCAGCGGAATTCGCGCAACAGGGACACAGAACGCTGCTCATCGATTGCGATGAGCAGGAGTCGTCGACACGCTGGTACAATGTCTCGATGAAGCGCGGCTTGCTTCCGACCGACGGCACGTTGCTGCACCTGCGAGTGGCGCCCGGAGATCAGTTTCGGGGCCGGTTGGCCGACGCGCCCGAGGCGGATATTCGGATCTATGACGTTGGCGGCTATGTCCATCAACGCGCGATCGAGGTCTATCACGAGTGTGACGCCGTTCTCATTCCGATTATTCCCGAACCGACCGCCGCGACGTCAGCGATCAAGGTCGCAACCATTTTGAAAGAGATATCCAAAAAACGGCCCCAGGGACCGATCCCTTACGCGGCGATCTGGAATTATGTCGACATGATCGCTCTCAAACATAACAGGTCGCTTCCGGAAGTCCATGCGATCCTGACGAGCGGCAGGATTCCCATGGTGGAGACCGTCATCCGCAAGAGCAATCATTTCAGCGATGTCGGGGCAGGCTTCGGCTCGCTCTATTCCAAGCTGGCCAGCATTGAGAACAACCCGTCGTTGACCCCATCGGCCAAGCGCCGGGCAAGCGAGAGCGTGCTCGATGCGATCGATCTCGTCAAGAAGATCAACAACGAATTCATCGGCCTCCTGCAGGCGGAGGCGGCTTAGAGAGATGGCGGGGGAAAGAACACCGGCCGGCAACATTCTAGCCCTTGCCCGATCGAGAGAGGATCAGGCCAAGGAGGTGGAGGAAACTGCAACCTCCTATATGCCGACCAATATCGACCTTGAAATGCTAATGCCCGATGAGGCTCCTGAAGAGCAGGATGAGCGCGTCACGCCGAGCGTCAGTTCACCGGAAATACGCACTCCGGACAAAAAACGACGCCGTGAGCGACTGGCCTCCAAGGGCGCCACAGCGGCAGGCGAAGCCACGAAACGCAAGCGTATCTCGCTATATCTCGATGACGACGTGCTGACGAAGATCTTCCAAGTTTCGTTGGAGCGTCACGAGCAACTGTCCTCCGCGACGCACCGGCTGATTGTCGAGGCTCTGAAGGCGAGGGGGCTGTAGTCGATGCGCGAACCGGCCATCATGTTCCGGCTGCCTGCTCAGGTCTTAATCAACCTCGACGCCCTTGCCCGCAGGCTCGATGTCTCCGTCAACATCGTCGCCAAGCTCATTGTCACCAGGGAGATCATGCACATTCCGGCGATGCTCGAGGAGCACGACCGGCAGCTGGCAAACATGCACCAGTTTTTACGAGATCTCGCCTTCCGGAACGAGGAGTTCCTCTCGGAGGAGAGTGTGCATGCCGAAAGTACCAAAGCGATCGCGCATCAGCTCGAAGAAGTCATGAGAGCTCTTGATGCCATCCGCGACGCTGCCTTCATCCGGCCGTCCACATTTATCGCCGATCTGATCAGGAGCCACGATGAACGACCTGTCCAGAAGTCGCTCCGCATCTAGACCCGGAAGTCGTCGGCTGCCGAGCTATTTCGATCTCATCGAAGACGAGCTGCGGCGCCGCGGGGGTGGTGGCGGTGGATCGGCGAAGCGGTCGACGTTTACGAATTCCGGCTTGCCCTCCGCCAAGCATCCCGGAGCTGCTTCGGCGTTCAGCCGTGCGGCCGGCAACAATGCGGTCGTCGTCAAGGTCTTGTCTTACGGGGCCGGCGCGAGTTCGGCCCGCAACGTCCTCGCCTACCAAAGCAAGGAAGAGAAAGCGCGCGACCAGGACGGTCGCGAGGTCACCGATCTCAGTGCCGCCGTCCGGTCCTGGGAGAGGGAGTTTGGCAACCGGAAATGCAGCCAGGACATTCTCCGTCTGACCTACGAGCTTGAAAAAGCCAACCGCGAGCACTTAGGGCGCGCTCTCGCTTCGCTGGCGGAGGATGGGTTCCGTCAGCCGGGCGACGGCGATCGAACCTATGCCTTCAGCGTCAGCGAGGGTGTGAAGGGGCAGACCCGTCTGCAATTTGCTCTGGTAATTGCCCACGAGAAGAAGGACAGGTCGGATCGAAGCAGCGCCAATCGTATTCCTGCAGAAATCGATGATGTCCGCGCGATCGATGAGCGACTCGACAAGGTATTGCGCGGCGCCGGTATTACTCCGGTTTCGCGCTATCCCGCTGAATTCTCCTCCGGGCCCAAAGGCCTGACCGCCACCCTACATGCGATGCAACAGGCAGGGGCGGAGGTAACGCTGTCGACGAAAACACACCTTAGAGACCGCCCTGGCAAGAGCGGCCGTTACGAGCGCGACGGAGAACGGCGCGAAGTCACGACCAAAGACCACAAGGAATTGACGGCCGAGGGCAAGGTCGTCGGTGCTCTCATGCAGACCCGCCAGCCGCGGGACTTCATGCACCTGTTGCTCTCGGCGCCGGCCAACGTTGATCGCGACCGGTTCATCCTGGCGGGCCGAGATTTCCTGAGGGAGCAGTTTGAGGGCCACCGCTACGCCTATGCCGTCCATAATCGCAATGATCTTGAAAAGCATCCGCACCTGCATGTCATCGTTGCGCTGCGCAACGCGAGCGGAAAGATGCTCAACCCCAATATCCGCGACTTCACCGAATGGCGGGTCCGTTTTGCTGACAAGGCGCGGGAGCGCGGCATCCCGATCGATCGGCAGAAGCGCCTCGAACGTGCTGGCCCGCCGCCCGTCAAACGATGGGAGTGGGAAATGTTTCGCCGGATGGGAGCAACGGCGCCGTCGAACATCGTCGAAAAGGTAATGTCCAAGCTCCGCGACACGCCGACGGCGCCGAAGCGTGAGGAGGCCAGGACGCGGTTCGACCAGAGCCGGCGTTCGGTCGGGCACGTCATTCGCATGCTGGATGGTATTGCCAAGGACCGCGGTGCACCGAGCACCGCACGAGAACTCAGCCAGGATCTGTCCATCGGGCTTCGGCGCGAATATGGGCGGCTTAAAACAGCGGTCCGCGAAGGCCGTGATCCCACACGAGAGAAAGGCGAGGACCACATGCTGCGATCCACACCCATTAGTGCCGCGCAAGCAAAGGCGGCGAAGGAAACGCTGGCGAACACCGCGCTCACGGTTGCCGCGAAGATTGCCAATCCATCTGATCGGCTGATCTTCGAGCAGGCGACGAAGATCATCGGCAAAGTCGTCGGGCTGCAGCTCGACTCACGCGTTGACAAGAATCGAGACCGAACGGAGTCTGGCAGGGATAAGCGGAGTTCGGACAGCCTCGAAACCAAGTCGGCTGCCGGTCGCGATCATATTGCGGAGCAGGGCGTGGTTAATAGGAGTTCGAACAACCGTTCTCTCGACGCATCGCGCATCGCCCGGTCTAATGCGGAGCATGACGCGCCGGAAACAGATCGTTCGAATCGGGAGCGCCCGAAACCCCAGCAGCGGGATCGCGACATACCAAAATCGATCAAGCTTCGCCCGCCTCAGGAGAAGGACAGGGACCGCACCCGCTAACCCTGCGAACCGCACTGTTGGCCACAGTTAAGCTCTCCAGCGATGGACCAGCCCAACGTCGCCTGGATCTTGGCGCGGAGTCGCTGGACCTCCGTGGCTTCAGGCGGAGACAAATTGGGGACACGCTTTAGGGCCGCACCCTGAGCGGTTCCCTCGCTTCGGTTGTTGAAGTAGTCGATTACCGAGACACCCGCATCGTCGGCAGCGAGGCTACCAGCGGTCGAGCTGCCGATGAAAACGGTTTCCTTCCTGCCGATCCCATACCGCTCCATAACTTGGAAGATCGCTCCGGCGCCAGCCTCCTGTTGCCGATCCGCTTGGCGCTGAGGGCCGGTTCCGCTTGCATGTGGGACGTCACTCCATGTCACCCAGAAATCCGGTATGGCACATCTGATGCTCAGTAATGCGTCAAGCAATTCGGTCAGGGTTGCGAATTCTGATCTTCCATAGGCACCCGCGTCCATCCCACGCTCGTCCGAAATAAAGCCGAAACGAGCATTGAGGTGTCGCAGATGCCTTAACATTTCAACGAATTCTTCGTTGATATCTCCGAGCATGTAATCCCCGGAGGGACTAGTCTTTCTCAGGAGGGTGCCATCTCTCTCAAAAATGACGAGGCCGGTTGAACCGATCCTCCTAAAGATCCTGTCTGCATATTTTGCATGATTGTTCATTGGCTAAATTCCAAACCTTGAAGCCAGCTTCGCCATCACACGACTTCGAAATGACGCGCAGCTTCCTCTTGGGGCCAGTCGGTGGCGATTGTCGTCGTTACCCGGTTATCGGATGGGAAATCAGCGCGTTTCGGTGAGGAATCTCCGGCGTTCCTACAAGCGAGCGGCAAAATGGCTTCCTCCTCTCACTCGCTGCTCATCTGTTCTGAAATCAACATCCCAAACTTCAAAATTTTGCTCCTGATAGTAGAATCGCTATGCAGTTGCGTGTAGTTGCGATACCCGTTGATCGGGCACAAACGCACGAAATCTACCGAAACGAAACGAAACCAGAGCCGGTAAGCCATTGCCAAAGAATGGAAAGTTATTTCTCCCTCCGCCGAAAGACGGAAGTGATTTCAAAGAACTCTTCAAACAATTGGCCGCGGCAGGAGCGGGCCGGCCGTTGGGAAGTGATGGCTTTCCCGCAGGCCCGTGGACGCCGGAACTTCTCGCTGAGGCGATTTCACACATCGATTCCAACCGGACCGGGGTCGATCTACGAACGGTCCAGCTTTGGTTTCAAGAAAATGAGAAGGGTATCAGCACCACCAATATTCGTTGGCTGGCAAGGGTCTTCGGGTGTGATGATCCGGTAGCAACAAGCGAATGGCAGATGGAGCTAAGTGCGGCGCAATCTCGCTTAACGGCGAAGAGGCGAGGTTTGAAGAAAGCGGGAAGCAGCCCCGCGGCAGAGGTTCCAAATCTGGCCCGGAATGTCGTCGATGAGGAGATGGAGTCGCCGGCAAAGCTGGAAAGGGATACTGAGGCTAATCAGCCGAGCCGACGTTTTAATTTGGCGAGGAGGTCGGAGGCGCTATTTAGCCGCGGATCTACCTTAGATCTACCAGCGTCGGTGTTTGCGGGTGCCACCGCCCTTGGGTTTCTCTCGTATATTGTGGGGATCCACAACGCGACTTACAATCGGGCGGATGGTCTCGTCAAACAGGTAGGTTTCCTCTGGGCGCCCAATTGGACGTTCCTCTTTATGGTGTTCTTGCCACTGTTTTTTGCGTTCGTCATAGAGTTGCTGTTGTTTTGGAAAAATGAAGGACGCTTACGGATTATAGCGGCGGGCAATCGTGTGGAAAGCGACGCCGCCTGGGCCCGAAACGTAGATGCTTCTTCGTATACATATTGGGCGGTCTTTATCGTCTGCGTGTTGTTCGCCGGTGTGTTTCAATGGATCGGTGTGTGCTTGGTCCCGTTGGTAAAAGGCGGTGGCAACTATGCGATAGATTGGGGCAAGTTAGCGCTCGTGCGGCCCGAAGTCATATCGGTGCCGATGGAGATTGTATTCACGGCGTTCGCTTATCTCTACATGTGCTTGTGCTTCTATCTCTTCTTCGTAGGTCTCATTTTGCTTCATACGATGATTAATGACCTTTGGAAAATCGGGGGAGCATCGAGGAGCCGGCCGCGAATTGATTGTCAATACCATGTCCATGAAATCGGCTTACGGGTGATGCGCGGAATTTTTCGGTGCACTGTTTTAGGTCTTCTGATCGCCGTATGCATGAAGGCCCAAAGCTCCTACTTGGCGTCGAATGGAAAGAACATCGTGGCTTGGCTGCTTGCCGATATGTCGTCAGCTTTGTATGAGGGCAAAGACATGGGCAAAGGATTCAGCTACAGGATGCCGACCCACTACAGCAGCCTTCTTATCGCTATTTCGACGATTATCGTTTTTCTTTACGGTTCTATCCGTCTAGGTGCCGGAAGCCGATTTCATTTTCCCATGTGGAAGATGTCAGCGGCAGTAGGGTTACTTTTTACCAGCTACCTGCTGATCGACGCATTTACAGGCTTTTCGATCCTTCTGTGCCTTGCAGTGCTGCTCGCGATGTACGGCCTCATTGATCCAGAGCTTGGGCGATGGAGAGCGAGCGACTGGGGAAGCAATCAGAATGTATCATAGTTGGCTTGATCGTTGGGATGAGCGGCGGGCAAGGCGCGGTGAGGAATCCAAGGAAATAAGCGATTTCGTCCTTGATGCCAACCTCGCCTTCCCACGCGCCAAGAACATAGGAAGTATCGGCGAGTTTTGTGTCCTCGCGGACCAGGCCGCGGCTGATCCAGCCTTTTTCGATGAACCGAGCGGGGACGATCAGCATTTTCAACGGCAAGACGGGTGGATCAAATTTCCGTCGGACATGTCCACTGGCGTCGAAGAGAACAATGTAGTCTGGGCAAAAATCACAGAAAGCGGATCCTTCGATCAGGCGTTGGTGATTTTTCATCACTGGAATGCGAGTGCACGCAATCCTCAGATCGCCAACTTTTTCTCACAGCGTGGAATCACGGTTGTCGAGATCGCTATGCCTTATCATTTCGAGCGCAGCCGTTCCGGGTCCGTGTACGCCGATTTTATGCTTAGCCCTAATCTCGGTCGAACCATCCAGTCTGTACGGCAGGCGGTATGGGACGGGCGAAAACTCATTCGTTGGTTGAAAAGCGAAGGCTATCGAGAGATTTCTGTTCTCGGTATGAGCTTAGGTTCCTGGGTCGCAGGCTTAATCGCTGCGCGCGACTTGGCTGTGTCAAAAGCCTCGTTGTTTCTTACAGCGGGAAGTCTCGCGGATATGGTTTGGACAGGGCGCGCGACACGATCGATACGTGAAAGCCTTGAACCCGTTATTGAGCTGACCGATCTCAGAAGGGCGTGGGGTCCGCTTAACCTAGAGAATTACGCGCACAATTTGGCAAGGACCGATCTCGAACTTCACGTTGTGTTGGCTAAGAGGGACAAGGTCGTTCTGCCAGAGATATCACAAGGGTTCATGCAGAGGCTGAAGGCCGCCGGAGCTAGGCCAAACATTTTGGAGCTAAACTGTGGTCACTATTCGCTCGGCATGCCGCCTTACATATTGTTGGCTGGTTTGAGCCTGAAACGGTTTCTGTCGTTCCGCCAGACTCAGGGCTCATTGACCAAACCCAGAAGATGACGTTGTTGCGATGCAGATTTCCGAGAAGAGGAGTTCCACACGAAACTGACCTCGCTCGGTTCCATGCGGAAATCAATAATGTTTTGCCTTTCGACCTCAAACCTTTCCCCGTCGCGAGCGACCGTCGTGCAATTTGGGAAATGCTCGTGCGCAAAGACGACCACGGCCTCGCGTCTAGGCAGCCGCTTCCAATAGCAGCTATGGCAGGGAAACTTGATCTGGATCAAAGCGCGGTCCCGGCGAAATTGATAATCCTCAAGCCGCGCCGGAAAAATCGGGATAGCCGAGCTGGCAATCGCCGCGTAATCGTTTGGGGCACGCGCCGCATGCACAGCCACGCCACACGCGGATTTCGAGGGGATCAGGACATGGACGCACCCAGTGGAGTTTCCGACGCCGGCACTCCCGTCGCTTGCGCTTCCTGTAAGGCACGGCACGGCGTCGTCTGCGGCGCACTGTCGAGCGGTCAGCTCCGGGAGCTCGGCCGCCAGTCGCTGCGCCGCAAGGTCGAAGCCGGCAACGAGATTATTGCTCAGGGCTCGGAAAGCTCTGTGCATTCGAACATCATGCGCGGGGTGGTAAAGCTCTGCAAGTTGATGCCGGACGGGCGCCAGCAGATCGTCGGCCTGCAATTCGCCCCCGATTTCGTCGGCAGGCCTTTCGTGCGCGAAAGTACGCTGTCGGCCGAGGCTGCGACCGACGCGGAAATCTGCGTCTTCCCCCGCAACCTGCTCGACCGGATGATATCGGCGACGCCGAAGCTGCAGCGCAGCCTGTACGATCAGGCGCTAAAGGAGCTGGATGCCGCACGCGAATGGATGCTGACGCTCGGCCGGCGCACTGCAGGCGAGAAAGTCGCAAGCCTCCTTTACCTGATCGCCACCCGCGCCGAACCGCAGACGGCCACGATCACCGCTTTCGACCTGCCGCTGTCCCGCGCCGAGATCGCCGATTTTCTCGGTCTTACCATTGAAACCGTCAGCCGTCAGATGACCACGCTGCGCAAGAGCGGCGTTATTCGCATCGAGAACTTCAGGCATATCATCGTCCCCCACATGGATCAGCTGGAGCGGATGACCAGCGCATAGAACGGGATCAGACGTCGAATTCGGGATCAACGCGTGATCACGACGCGAGTATTGGCGAGGCCAGCCTGTGCGCCAGCGAGAAGAACTCAGAACCGCCGCCGCCGTTACAAGGATATATCGGTTGCCGGGAACATCGTCGATCACATCGTCGAACAGGCGAGCGGCCACGGGCTGGTCGACGCCCCCATCTGAAGGCCAATACCAACAAGGGCAAATACGATCTTGGGACGGTCGAGAAGTCGCGCGCCGACTACAGGGCCGATCTTGATGTAGGCGCGGACGGCCTGGATGCCGGCTATGCCACACCGAGCATCGCCCAGGGCCTGGAAGACCGGCAGATCCTTGGCGTCACCGCGATCCGGGGCCGCTGACGCAGGTGCTCTGCTGGTCTCACGTGAAGCGCAAGTTCTTCGTGCTGGCGGACATCGCCACAAATGCCAAACGCGGCAGCCGCGCCGCGCTGATCTCGCCTATGGCGCTCGAAGCCGTCAAACGGATCGATGCGCCGTTCGACATCGAGCGTGAGATCAACGGGCTTGCCGCAGCGGAACGTCTGGAGCGCCGTGCGGAAGCACGCCTGCCGCTTGTCGGCGAACTGCACCGCAGGCTTCAAACCGAGCGGGCAAAACTGTCGCGCAGTTCTCCGGTCGCAGAGCCGATCGACTACATAATGAAGCGATGGAACGGCTTCGTGTCTTTCCTCGACGACGGCCGGATTTGTCTCACGAACAATGCCGCCGAGCGCGCGCTCAGGGGTTTTGCACTTGGGACGAAGTCGTGGCTCTTCGCCGGATCCGATCGCGGCGCTGATCGTACTGCCTTGATAGTGACGCTGATCATGAGTGCCAAGCTCAACGACATCGATCCGCAGGCTTGGCTTGCTGACGTCCTGGCCCGCATCGCCGACACGCCAATCAGTAAGCTGGAGCAAGTACTTCCGTGGAATTGGCAGCCACACGAACTGAGCGCTCAAGCAGCCTAACCTACGGCCCTCACCGGATGCATACAGAACTGTTGTTGATCGCTGAGATGTGTCGGAGGCGGGATTGATCGAAATCAAATCAGCCATCCGACTGTCGTGAGGCGCTTCTGCTCCAGCCTCATTTCGGATCTGTAGGTTAGTGAAGGTTAGCACGCCTCGCGAAGCAGGTCGACGCTATCGACCAGAACGACCTTGCCTCTGACTTCGACCCCCGACGGGGCGAGCGCCGCAAACGCGCGGGAAAGGGCTTCCGGCGCCAGTCCCAGTTTGCCGGCCAGGATTCGCTTTCGGTAAGGAAGGCGGAACGTAACCCGCGAGGTGGCCGCCACCGAGGCGGGGCAGCGGCTCATAAGGTAGTTTGCCACCCGTTGCGCGGCTGTGAGCAAGCGGTCTCCCGCAATACAATCCATCGCGCCGAGCAGGTGCCTGCCCATGATGCGCATGACGTTCCTGTGTACGACCGGATGTTGGTCGGCGAACGCCTGCAACTCCGCAAGCGCAAACAGCGCGACCTCGGCCCCGTCGGCGGACCGCGCGCTATAAGCGTAGGAGCCGCCACCTGCGAGTAGATATTCTCCAAAGGTGTCGCCCGGCTCGCACACGCAGATATCCGCTTCGCGCCCGGCGGATTCCGATTTTGAAAGTCGCACAAACCCGTTCATGACGCAGTAAACGAACAATGCCTGCTGGCCCTCGGCTACGATCTTCTCGTCAGCGGCGAAGGTTCGAAACTCAGCCGTTGCGGTGAATTGCTCCACAGTCGCCTGATCCAAACCAGCAAACAGGTCAGACTGCAGAAGCATAGAATTTTTCGCAAGCATCCATCTTCCTTTCGTGTTTGGACCCACTGTGCGGTCAGGGTTCTCGTTGATCGGTTTCGTCCTCGGCGAGGATCCGCCAGGCGGCGCCTTGAAGGTCGTCATACTGGCCGCTCTTCAGCGACCAAAGGAATGCCAGGAGCCCTATTCCTCCCATCAACAGCGCGATCGGTATGAGATAGATCAACATGTTCATGCGGCTTTGACCTCCGCACTCCTGCCGATCCGCCCTCGAATGTGCATATCCCGACGCTTGCCGAAGGCGTTCAGGCGCAGGGCGTTCGTCACGACGATGATCGAGGATGTCGACATTGCCACCGCCGCTATCAGCGGCGTCGCCAATCCGGCGATGGCGATCGGCACTGCTAGAACGTTGTAACCGATGGCGAGAGCGAAGTTCTGCCGGATGAGGCTGGCGGATCGTCGCGCAACGGCGATCGCTTCCGGAACAGCGTCAAGGCGATCGTTGAAGAAAACCAGGTCGGCCGCCTGTCTGCCGATATCGGAGGCTGTGGCCGGCGCCATCGAGACATGCGCGGCTGCAAGTGCCGGGGCGTCGTTGATCCCGTCGCCAACCATGAGCACGCGACGACCTTCGCCATTCAGCCTCTGGCATTCCTCGACCTTCTGTTTCGGCGTCAGAGAGCCCAAAGCCCTGTCGATACCCAGGGCATGTGCCGTATTGTCGACGACGGTCTGCCTGTCTCCGGACACGATCAGCGTTTCAAGGCCGGCTGCATCGAGCCGGTCAATGGCCTCGCAAGCACCCGGACGAAGCGTGTCATCGAAGAAGAAGCGGGCAAGATCGACGCCATTCTTCGACAGGACCACTTCCGAGAACGGACTGTCGGCGGTGCGGGGCACGACGCTGGTTCCGCAGGCAAACGCCGCGTTGCCCAATCGATAGACATCTGCTCCGTTCCTGGCTTCCAGTCCCCCGCCGGGGATTTCCGTGACGATGTCGAAGGACATGAGGTCGGTCTCGGTGTCCCGTACCAGGGCCCGAGAAAGGGGATGCCGTGAATGCGCCGCCAATCCACGGGCGATCGCGGGGGCGCTCTCGTCCATGGCGTCCACTCTGACAAGGCGCGAACTGCCGATCGTCAAGGTGCCCGTCTTGTCAAAGGCCACGGTGTCGGTCTCGGCCAGTCTTTCGAGTGCTGAGCCGTCCTTCACCATGATGCCCTTCCGGAAAAGTTCGCCCGCGGCGACGACCTGGACCACGGGTACGGCAAGACCCAATGCGCACGGGCAGGTAATGATCAGCACCGCTACGGCGACCAGCATGGCCTGTTTCCAGTCTCCGCCCAGGAGGCCCCAGGCAAGGAAGGAGACCAGCGCCAGCAGATGCACGACCGGGGAATAGAGTGTCGCAGCGCGATCGGCGATCCTGCGATAGCGAGCTCTTCCGCCCTCGGCGGCTTCCATGAGGCCGATGATCTCCGAGAGAAGCGAATTCTTGGCAATTCTCGTCGCCCGCAACACGAGGGAGCCGGTCAGGTTCATCGCCCCGGAACTCACTTCGCTGTTGCTGGCGACGGCGACCGGGCTGCTCTCGCCGGTGACGATGGAGAGGTCCAGGTCGCTCTCTCCGCTGACGACTATGCCATCGACGGGAACCCGTTCGCCTGCGGCTATCGAGATTTCATCCCCCGCCGCGATCTCATCTACCGCAATGTAGCGTCGCGACCCGTCCGGATTGATCAGCAATGCTCCGCGCGGGGCCAGTCTAGCGAGTCCGTTGATCGCCGCCCGAGCCTTTTCCCGCATGACATGATCGAGGGTTCTGCCGATCAGCAGGAAGAAGAGCAGCGAGACCGAAGCGTCGAACCACGCATGCTCGCCGTGATGGACGGTCTCCCACAATGAAACGGCATAGGACAGCGTCACGGCGAGCGAAATCGGAACGTCCATGTTGGTGCGCCCATGCCGCAGCGCATTCGAGGCCGATTTGAAGAAGAAGCGCCCCGCATAAACCAGCGCGGGCGCTGCTATCATCGCCGAGATCCAATGAAACATGTCGCGCGTCGCAGCATCTGCGCCCGACCAGACCGATACCGAGAGCAACATGATGTTGGCGGCGGCAAAACCGGACACGCCGATCGCGAGGAGAAGTTGATTTCTAGTCTTGTCGTTCTCGGGAGCTGAGGGGGTGAAGAGATGTGCGCGATATCCGGCCGCGTTGATCGCTGCGAGGATCTTGGACGGATCGGTTGCGCCCGTCTCGATCTCCTCCTGGTAGACGCAGGTCACCCTTCGCGCCGTGAGATTGACTCGCGCTGTCTTGACGAAGGGAAGCGTCAACAACGCCCTTTCGATGGTCGAAATGCAGCCACCGCAGTGGGCGTCGGGAACGCTCAGGTCCAGCTGGCGCAATCCTTCGCCGAGCGGCTGGCTGGCAAGGCGGACCTCTTCGGCACTGAATGATGTCGTGCTGAGGGCAAGTACGCTTTCCGCGTCCATGGTACAGCAGGTCATTGGTCTAACTCCGCGGTATGGATGCGTTTTGCCTCATGCATGACGACCACGCCGCCGTTTCGCGAGATGGCCTCGACGATCCAGTCACCTTCGGCTAGATCATGCTCCGCTTCGAATCGCCCCGCGGCTGTCTTCCTGAGCGTAAGGAGGAAGTCCTCGTGGTCTCCGACGGGCCGTTTGAAATTCAGAACGACGTCGTCGACGATCGCAGGAGATCCGCTCTTGTCGTGAATGTCGTAGCGGATCTCGTGCCCCTTTATGGAGAGGTTGCCCTCGATGCCGGAAGCGGCCATTGCCTTCATCGCCGCCGCTTTGCGGTTGAACTCCTGACTGGCGACATAGGTGTTTTCCACGACCAGACCGCTCCAGCTGGAGGAGGCATAGAAGGCCATGGTGACGTTCACCGCGATCACCACGCCAAAGAATGCCGAGGTCGCAAGCAGCATGTGCAGGCCTGTAAAACCTTGAGCGGAGGTCTTCATTTGATGTCTCCCGGTGCATTGAACGCCGCGCGGTAGGTTGCCCGATCGGCATGATCGGTATCTTCGATAACGAACAGAAATTCGTTGATCGCAGCTCCGGTAGGCTTGCGCGTAACGAAGACCTTGAGCGTCGTGGCCGCGTCGGGTTCGGCGTGGACTGTAAAGCTGCGAGCGTCTTCCTTGCCGAACTCGGGAATGCGCATCGTCGCCCCCTCCAGCCCGACCAGGCTTATGTTCACATCCCTCGGCGTCGGCACCATGTTCAGAACACGAAGCGTGTAGCCATTCCGCAGAGAGCCGTCGCTTTCCAGAACATATTGGGGGTTTCGGTCGTGAACGACGTTGAGTTCAAGGCGCTCCCGAAAGGTGAGATGGACGAGCATGGCCACGCCGACCGACGTCCAGGCGACTGCGTAAAACACGGTTCTCGGACGAAAGATGATACGCCAGTTGAAGTGCCGGATCGCCGGAACGAAGGTTCCATCCTCGTTTCGAACCCTGGATGGCTGGACGGCCGTTCGTCCTTCATCCGTAGCAAGCGACATGTTGCCCGAGTATTCGCTCAGCGTGGCGTAGGCGATCAGGCCGCGAGGCTTTCCGAGCTTGTCCATGACACCGTCGCAGGCGTCGATGCAGAGCGCACATGTGATGCACTCCATCTGCTGTCCGTCGCGAATGTCTATTCCCATCGGACACACCGCCACACAGGCATTGCAATCCACGCAATCCCCGACCGATAGGCCATTGACTAAAGCCTTCTTGGCGTGACGCGACCGCTGCTCGCCCCGCCAGTCATTGTAGGTGACGACGAGAGAATTTTCGTCGAGCATCGCACCCTGGATGCGTGGCCACGGGCACATATAGGTGCACACCTGCTCTCGCATGAGACCGCCGAGCACATAGGTCGTCGCAGTAAGGATGGCGACGGTGGTGTAGGCGGCTGCAGGAGCGCGGCCGGTGAACAGCGAAACAAGCAGGCTCGGCGCGTCGGCAAAATAAAAGATCCACGCTCCGCCCGTGACGACGCCGATCAGCAGCCAAATCGAATGTTTGACGACGCGCTTCCTCAGCTTGGCAAAGCTCATGGGACCAGCGTCAAGCTTCATTCGCGCGTTTC
Organism: Rhizobium sp. LARHSG275; assembly: GCF_052871115.1. Lineage (NCBI taxonomy): Bacteria > Pseudomonadati > Pseudomonadota > Alphaproteobacteria > Hyphomicrobiales > Rhizobiaceae > Rhizobium > Rhizobium sp. LARHSG275. The sequence continues at coordinate 85,877 of NZ_JBIXJN010000024.1, forward strand.
GATCGCCTTCGATCGCACGTTCGACGACGAGAAAAAGATCAACCCAGACGGTCTGCGGACAAGCGTAGCCGCACCATGCGCGGCCAACCGCGGAAGTGACGAGAAACAGGCCGAATCCCGCCATGACGAGGAGACCCGCTACATAATAAAATTCCTGAGGCCAGATTTCGATGAAGAAAAAGAAGAAGCGCCGTGAAGAAAGGTCGATGAGGATTGCCTGGTCAGGCGCGTAGGGACCGCGATCCCAGCGAATCCATGGCGCGAGATAGTAGATGCCAAGCGTAATCAGCATGACGATCCACTTGAACCGACGGAATCGTCCCTCTGCACGCTTGGGAAAAACCTTCTTCCGAGGTGTGTAGAGAGGCTGCCGGTTGCGACGGGCATTGACCGGCTCGACATTGAGCCGCTCGATGTTATCGGGATCTGGTGCAGTGTAGAGGTTCATGGGACCTATCCGATTTCACCCGCCCTTGTCCCATCTGCCGCGCATCCGTTCCTTGATGCAGATCAAGAAATGCCCAAATGCAATCTCGTGGGAAAGTGATCTTCCCGAAAAGGAACAGGCCACGCCCTGGACAGAGGGCGCGGCCCGCAGGAGCTGCCGAGGAAAGGCACGATTGGGACATCCTCGACGAGGCTAGGGACTAACGGCGAGTCTGCTTGTGGTCCTTGACCCAGGTCAAACTTACGATCGAATTGCCGATCTTTGCCGGGTCGTCCTGATCGGACGGTGGCGGTGTGGCCTTGGCGCGCGCCGACACACGTGATCGTATGGTAGCGCGCGGCGTGCCATAGAGATCGAGGATCGGGTTGTGGCCGTGAGCTGCCATGGCTTTTCTCCTCACGTCCCGCCGCCAAGCGAATGCACGAAAATGGTAAGTTCCTTGACCGCCGTGTCGCCGAGACGCCCTGCCCAGGCAGGCATGACGCCATGCTTGGGAGCGGCCACCTGACGGATGATCGCATCCTCGCCGCGTGCCTTCAGCCAGATCGCATCGGCGAGATCCGGCGCGCCCATGTCGGCCTTTCCTTTGGCGTCGTCGCCGTGACATGCGGCACAGTTATCGAGGAAGACCTGCTTTCCGGCCTCTGCGAGACCGGGGTCCGACGGTGTATTGGTCAGTCCCCAGACGTAAGCCGCGACCTGCCTTGTCTGGACGGGATCCAGAACATCGGCAAAGGGCGGCATCTCGGAAGTATGAGTGTCCGTATCCCCATCGAAGCGAATCCCATGCGCGATCGTCGCCTGGATGGCATCCAGGTCTCCGCCCCACAGCCAATCGTCGTCGTTGAGGTTCGGAAATCCCGGCCCGCCGCTTGCTCCCGAGCCATGGCACGGCGCGCAGTTCACCTTGAATGCAGACGCGCCGCCGGCGACCGCGAATTCGCGAAGGGCAGAATCGGAATCGATCTCGTGCACCGTCTTGGCGGCGATCAGATCATGCAGTGTCGTCTGCGATGCTTTGGCCTGATCCAGGTTCTGCTGCAACTCGGCGCGGCTGGAGAAACCCAGCATGCCCTTCGTGGCGTCGGTAACCATCGGGATCGCGGGATACGCGATCGCATAGCCCAAGGCCCAGACGATAGTGGCGTAGAAGGTCCACACCCACCAGCGGGGCATCGGATTGTTGAGTTCGCGGATGCCGTCCCATTCATGTCCGGTCGTTTCGACGCCGCTAAATTCATCGATATGTTTTTCCGACATCTCAATCATCCTTCAAGGGAATATCGGCGGCCTCTTTCGCCGTTTGCTTGCTGCCTGGGCGAAGGGTGAACACAACGACGCCGACGAAGAATGCCGCCATTGCCAGAAGGCCCCAGCTGTCGGCGAAGTGTCTCATTGCAGTGTAGGTTTCCATGGATCACCTCATCGGTAGCCGGTCGCGTCGTCGTAGGTCGAGAAATCGACCAACGTTCCGAGCATCTGCAGGTAGGACACCAGGGCATCCATTTCGGTCAGCGCAGCAGGATCGCCGTCGAAATCGCCGGTCTTCGCCTTCGGATAGCGGGCAAGCAGGGCCGTCGTATCTGCGTTCGGATCGGCTTGGGCCTTCATGTCGGCCTCCGCATTCGCCAGCATGTCGTCGTTGTATGGCACGCCCACGTCCTCATTGGCCTTCAGGTCCATTCCCACGTCCTTGACCGTCACCCTCTGCTCTTTGAGGAAGGCGTAACTCGGCATGATCGACTCCGGCACGACCGCCCGTGGATCCGCGAGATGCTGGACATGCCATTCGTTGGAGTAACGTGCCCCGACACGGGCCAGATCCGGCCCGGTTCGCTTGGATCCCCATTGGAAAGGATGATCGTACATCGACTCGGCCGCGAGCGAATAATGGCCGTAGCGTTCGACCTCGTCGCGGAACGGCCTGATCATCTGGCTGTGGCAGAGGTAGCAGCCTTCGCGGATGTAGATGTTCCGGCCGGCCAATTCGAGCGGCGTATACGGCCGCATGCCTTCCACCTTTTCAATCGTGTTCTGCAGGTAGAACAGCGGTGCGATTTCGACGATGCCGCCGATGCTCACGACGAGCAGCGAGCCGACGAGAAGAAGCGTCGCGTTCTTCTCGAGGATCTGATGTTTATCTAGTATCGATGCCATGTCTCACCTCATTCGGCAGGTTGTGGTTGGGGCACGAAAGTGGTTGGGATTGCAGCTTCGTCGCGCAGGTGGCCGCGGATCGTCATGAACACGTTCCAGGCCATGACGAGACCACCCGCCAGGTAAAGCGTTCCGCCGACCGCGCGCAGCACGTAGTAGGGGAACATCGCCGCGACCGTCTCCGCGAAGGAATAGACGAGGAAGCCCTGGGAATTGTACTCGCGCCACATGAGCCCCTGCTGGATGCCGGCAACCCAAAGCACGGCGGCGTAGACGACGATCCCGAGGGTTGCGAGCCAGAAGTGCCAGTTGACCATCCGCAGGCTGTAGAGACGCTCGCGTCCCCATAGCTTCGGCGTCAGGTAGTAGATCGCCCCGAAGGTGATCATTCCCACCCAGCCGAGAGCGCCGGAATGCACGTGACCGATCGTCCATTCGGTATAGTGGCTGAGCGAATTGACGGTTTTCACCGACATCATCGGGCCTTCGAAGGTCGACATCCCGTAAAAGGCGATCGCGACGATCATCATACGGATGATCGGATCGGTGCGGATCTTGTCCCAGGCGCCTGAAAGGGTCATGAGACCGTTGATCATTCCGCCCCAGGAGGGCATCCAGAGCATGATCGAGAAAACCATGCCGAGCGTCTGGGCCCAATCGGGCAATGCCGTGTAGTGCAGATGATGCGGGCCGGCCCAGATGTACATGAAGATCAGCGCCCAGAAGTGGATGATCGAGAGCCGGTATGAATAAACCGGTCGGTTGGCCTGCTTCGGCACGAAGTAGTACATCATGCCCAGGAAGCCGGCGGTGAGGAAAAAGCCGACGGCGTTGTGGCCGTACCACCATTGGGTCAGCGCGTCCTGGACGCCCGAGAAGACAGAATAGCTCTTGGAGCCAAGGAACGAGGCCGGAACCGCAAGGTTGTTGACCACGTGCAGCATGGCGATGGTGACGATGAAGCCGAGATAGAACCAGTTTGCCACGTAGATGTGCGGCTCTTTGCGCTTCAGGATCGTTCCAAGATACACGGCGAGATAGGCGACCCAGACGATGGTCAGCCAGAGGTCGACATACCACTCAGGTTCGGCATATTCACGGGCCTGGGTGATTCCGAGAACATATCCGGTCGCAGCCATCACGATGAAAAGCTGGTAGCCCCAGAATACGAACCAGGCCAGGCTGCCGCCGAAAAGACGTGCGCGACAGGTGCGTTGCACCACGTAGAACGACGTCATGATCAGCGCGTTGCCGCCAAAGGCGAAGATGACCGCCGATGTGTGAACGGGCCGCAGCCTTCCGAAATTGAGATAAGGGGCGATGTTGAGGTCGGGATAGGCCAGTTGCAGCGCGATGACCACGCCAATGAGGAAGCCGACCACGCCCCAGAATACCGTGGCGATCAGGCCATACCGGATCACCTCGTCGAAATAGCCTGATATATCGACTTTCCGCCGTTGGCCTGCCGGCGAAAAATCAACGTTCCTGACCAGCAGGGCAGCACCCGCGAGCAGGCAGAAGCAGAGAATACCCATGTGGACTGCAAAGAGGTGGTCATGTGCGAATGCAGCTCCTAGCAGCGCCAGAAACGCCGCGACCGTAATCACCATCGTTTCCGTTGTGTAATTCATGATATCGTCCTCAGTGCACAGACGGCCGCTTTCCGGCCGGCTTTTTGGTACTTGCGCCAGGACTGTCATGAAGACGGTGCTGGCGTCTTGATCCAAGTCAAACTAGGCCAGCGTTTTCCCACTATGTGCGGGGTTGCTTCATTCGTGAAAGGGCTTGGACGCCAGTCTGATAGCTACGCTGAAACGACAAACACGAAGATGCAGATCAGCACTTTTCGGAGGAACTGCACGCCGCAGCCGAGCGACCCAGATGCTTTTCTCGCTTGCGCAATCTCTGCATGTCAGGGGGTGTAGGCCGGCGAGAGGACATGCGTGAAGTACGACGTCGAGCCGTCGCCAATGGAGCGATGCGCGGCCCATCTCTGACTTTGTTTAGGCGGAGAGCAGGTGGGGCGTGCCCTTCAACGTCAGGGCGGTGCTGTGATCATGTTCGCCTTCAGCCGGCGAGAGATGATGGCCGATCTGGTGAAGACACGCGGCCGCGGAAAACCCGCATCGGCTCTGTGGCTGCAGCTTATTTGTGAGGCGAATAGGGTCCTCGTCGACGGCTGTGCGGAGCCGTGCATTGAGCGGGAAAAAGATTGGGACCACACAAGCAGTGAAGGCCCCGCCAAGATGATCTCGAACTGTCGCAGGATCTAACGCTCTTATTCTGCGAGCATTGCAGAGGTGAGCTTTTCTCTCCGCCGGTTCGTTCATTGCGAGGTCTTTCGAACGCAGAGCGGCGTCGAGTGAATTCGAGCCTTAGGGCTTCAGTTATGCGATATCACAAGATTCACGCCGGCCGAGAAAACCCTGTTAATCCACGTTCGTTCACCTCGTGTACGACCCTTGAGACGGCACCCTGTTCTAGATCAAGGTGGTTCATCAACGCGGACTGCGCCCGGTCCGTTGCCACGCCTAATTCAGACATTGCGGCACTTAGTCTTCCGAGGCTTTTGACAAACGCGGGCCGAAGATCCGACGCGGTTATTTCCATTCGTAAAGGGTGAGTACAAAAACAAAATCGGTGGACGATTTTGCAAGCCTCACAATTGGCCGCTTCCTCGGCGATTTTTGCGAATATCGCTTCTGTCCTTAAGGCGAGTTCGTCAGGGGACAATTTGTCCGACACGCTCCAGCTCTCTGGCGCCTGCGGCCGCATTCGATTTAAGGCCGAAATGAGGGTCTCGCGTCCAACAACATAAAAATCCAACAGTGTATTTTCTGACATCGGTCTCGTGAAAAAACCTCTCTGAGGGATGTATTGGATCTTCCCTTCCGCCGCCAGCCGCTGAAGTGCTTCGCGTACTGGGGTTCGACCAATATCGAGCTTAGACGCCAGATCCTGTTCCCTGAGATGTTGGTCCGGCACACGGCCGTAACTGTGCAGCAATCGCCGAATAGCATCGTAGGCAATATCGGCCTTTGCAGGTTCTGGTTCAATGTCAAAATTTAAATCGACCCCGCGACGTGGAGGCGCGTTCTTGCAACACCGCATTTGATAGTTTTCCTCTGTCGATGTCCTTTAAGGACTCTACAGGATCTTATTCGTTGATATCGGGCGTCGTTCCGAATTCAAGGCTGAAAATATTTTGGCCTCCCTATACCGGCACGAGTTTTGGCCCGAGCGAGATTCGCCGGCCTGTATTACAGCCGCGGTTGGCTTTTATCACTTTCTCTCGCAGTTGAGTTCAATGCCATGCGCAAGAGGTCGCGGTCACGTTCTCCAGCTACAAGGCTGACCTTCATCTCTGGCCTGTCAATTCTGGCTTTGTATGTGTGCATGTTGTCACGTCGGTTCATCTAAGCCTCCCTTCGCTGACCGGGGTAGGCCCCCGTGCCGCGTGTTGAGCAGATCTAGACGGCGGCTCGCCACAGATCAATATATAAGGATAATATATTTTTTGATATTTTGGGGTTATCGCTCGAGCGTAAGTTTTTGTATTTTAGCTTTCTGCGGATGACTAAGTAAACGTATAATGCTGTACGTATTAATCAAACAACTGCGCATGTTCGGTCACACGATTCTCAGTTGGCGAGTCGCAAAATCTTTAACTGGCCATGTTCGCTTACCAATCGCTCAAGCAGCCGGATAAGTTCCCCGTCTTGCTAGACAATTCCAACATTTTAGGTGGCTCGATTAGTTCCTCACCTCGGAGCCGATGGCCACGGGAGTGAATTTCTTCGAGAAAATCAAATAACATAGGAAACGCAATGGAAGTGTATCATCGCCGTTGTCAGGGTAGGGGATCAGGCACTTTCAAGCGCGTGGGTAACGACGACTTTGGCTTAACGCCTTGGATCTCATGTATTTATCAACCTGTAGGTGGAGTTAATGCGCAAGACCGACAAGCTGACGCTGGTGATGCTTGATCGATCGGTGTCGCAAGCCATGCAGCGGCGGCGAATTCGCTGTTTGCCTTCTAGACGGCTCTCTTTAGCACGGAGATCGAAGGTAGAATTCCGACGTGCAGTTGGACAGAGCCGAAATTTCACAATCGCTGCGAGGTCGCGCGCCAACAGCCCGACCGCGGGGAACACCATATGAGTCGGTTCAAATCAGTCCCGCACGCCAGCAGTTCCTCATCACTTAATCTTGGCCGCAACCGAACGAGCACTGCTGAACATCGCAAACTGCGAAACGCCGCCATAAATACGTGGCAGGAAATCACACTCTCGACCGCCGCATGGCATCCTATGCTCGACCCAAGCTAAGGCGAGCTACCGTATGGAGAGAGCTTGCCCATCTGTAGGCCGCTTGAGGGACCTCGCGCCTTAACTTGACACGAGGCCAGTAACGGTACAACGCTGGATGGATGAATTTGAAGCTCAGTTTCTGATTTTCACTACCTGCCAAGAGCCGCTTCCGCCGTCACGATTGAGCAGACGCGCACCCGTGACGCTGTATTTGAAGCCGCCTGCACCTACGCCGTTGGTATCCAAAGCGCCTGCCAGCGTACCAAAGGTAGCTACCAAATATATGTCGTTTGTGTCGCTCAGATTTGGATCATTGCGTTTATTTTGGCTACTAATGAGGACGTACCAAGCGGCCGCAATCGTATCATCATTCAAAGTGGTGGTGGTTGCCACGGGATAACCGCTATCACCCGGCGGATTGCTGCTGAATAATGCCAAATAACTTTCATCTTGGTAATTTTGAAGGCGAATCTGATCACCGCTGCAAACGTTTTGTCCAGGGGTTTTAGAGGAGCCCGGCGCCGCCATTATTGTCCATTGCGTAGCAAGTTCTTGTCCTGATAGGCTTGCATATGTTCCGACATTATCCACGGCACTGGGTACCTTTGATTCCCCGCCAACACCGAGGTAGCCGCCAAGCCCGACTCCTCCGTATGCGTTGATGATGCGCAATCTATCGCCGTATTTGAGATAATCGTCTGCCATTTTACGCTCCCGGTAGCGATGTGACGATCGAAAGGATCGTTCCATCGTAGGTTTAATAATGCGTCTCACTTGAACCTGGGTTCGTGGCGCTAGTAAATGAGTAAAATTACTTAATTGAGCGGCCTTGTTGCGGATTTCAGACGTGAACCCGGCCACCGTTCCAATCAAAGACCGGCCAGTTTTCGGCACTGAAGATTACCTCCTGGGTCAGCAACGTTTGGCATCGATACCTCGTGATGATCGAGGACATTTTGAGCCGGCAAAGAGAAGACTGAGCATGAGACATTACGATAAATGCTGCGACTTGCCGGAAGCGGGACCAGCTCCCGCGAGATTGTAGTCGTATTGGGAATAGCGCGCAGTACGCCCATTACAGACTTCCGATATTCGCATCAACCTCGCAAGGCGGCCCCACCGGGAGCTTACCGAGCGATGTGACAAGCGGAGGCTTCAGTTTCTCACCAGGCCCGAGATTGAAGCGATTCTGGACTGTACGGATCGAAGCACATGGCTGGAACGCGGCGATCACACTCTTCTACTGCTGGCCGCGCGAACGGGGTGGCGGGGCTCTCCGAGGTCATCGATCTCGACCGAGACGCGGTAATGTTCGGCCGCGGTGGATAGGTGCAATACATCGGAAGAGGCCGCAAAGAGCGAGGTACGCCACTCACAAAGGACGCACAGCAAGCCCTTCGTTGCTGGCTCAAGAAGCCCAGGAAACGAGGCGCAGCGGCCCTCTTTCCGAACATGCACGGCGGCAAGCTCAGCGTGCAGGCGCTGCTGAACAGTTTCGCCCAGGCGCGCGTGCACTGCGTCTCCGAGAGTGGCTCGGGAAAACCGTCAAATGACATCAGCGGCCGTGAGTTGTTGCTCAGCACGTCGGCAAAGCTAAGTAATAGTACCTATTTAAGTGAATCGTTTTTTAGCTCACAGTGGTTATCACAACATACGAAAAATACCTTTATACGACCACTACACCCAAAAGAATGATCGGCTATCGGCAACTACAGATTGCGTATAGCGGGACGCATGACTTCAAAAGAGGAGAATGGAAATGGCTTATGCAAGAAATCCCTTTCTTCAAGCATCGCGTGCAGCAACATCTTCGACAAAACCTAGCCGCGGTTTTTGGACTTCGCCAGCTGGAAAACACCTACGTCTAGCCAAGAACTGCTTCGCATTGGCGAAACAGCACAGGGCGGCAGGCAACAAGAAGAAGTATTGGAGCCTGCTGAATGCCGGCCGCAGTGCTTTGGCCCTTTCCCGGCACGAGGTGTCCCTTTGGAAGCGCGGGCAGAGTGTCCGGCGCAGGTCTTACGCGATCCATCGCGCCGTCTAGGTGTGTCCCTCCGGCGCGGAATGTATTCTCGCGAGTGCATTCCGCGGCAATTGTTTCTGCGCAGCCCGAGGCAACGGTCTTTTGGCTGCATTTCGGTCTAGGGAGGAATAACTGAGATGAGCGACTCGTTGCTTTTTGGATATTCGGTAGAAGAGAACGACGGCAAGTTCGTCATCACGTTGGCGGGGAAGCTGGCTGTTCTGATTATGCAAGATATTGGGGCAAACATCGAACCCGAAGCTTCTGGCACTGCCTGCTTGCCCATGATGTTTCCCTATAGCCTGCTTGCATCCCATGCCGTCCGGATGAGCTCTCAGGCCGCTGTCGAGGGGGGACAGAAGAGCGAGTCCACGCTCTCCGACATCTTTGCACAGGGCTTTGACAAGGATTTAGGAGAATTCGATCGCCAACTCGAACGTTATCAGGCTCTGCTATCGCCAGCTGGATCGAACGGGCGCGGGCACGAGACGCCGGTTGCCGTGAATGAAGCCGCCGATGTCGCTAAAACAAAAACGGTCGTCTCCAAAAATTAAGAGGATAGAAGGAGAGCAACAATGGTTCAGCTGTCCCGAGAGGAGACTTTTCTCCTACTGACTTGTAGACCGGACCTGACGCCCTCCGATGACGTGCGCCTGCAGCGGATTGTCGATTCGGATCTGGATTGGTCATTCGTCCTTTGGCGTGCCGAGAGCTATCAGACATTGCCGTTGTGCGGTTTCCACCTCAATAGACTAGCCTTGCTTCCCCGGACACCAGAATGGGTCGTCCACTACATACATATGTGGTCGCAGTTGTCGAAGGCGCGGAGCGAGGTACAATTCCGTCGCCTTGGTGAACTTCTAGGACATTTTCGTGCGTGCGATCTGGAACACTATTTGTTCAAGGGTCCTCTATTGGCAGCTCTGCTATATTCCGACCCGGCACTGCGCCCGATGCAGGATTTGGACATTATGGTGCGCAAAGCAGATGTCTGGCGAGTGCAGAAAGAGCTTTACCGATTGGGTTATCAGCACGGAGTATTCAATCCGGCGGATGGTGTCTTCACACACATGTTCCGCAAGATCACACACCAGACGCTCGAGCATAAGTACGCGCTACATTCAGTCACTATGGTCGAGGAGATTCGGCCGAAGTTCGATACGACCCTAATCGCGCCAGAATGGCGAACGCGGCAGATCAAATCCTTCGTCCAAGACGATGGCTCGGTGCGGATGCCGGTGTTCGTCGACATCCACTTCAGTCTTGGAGCTGGCATGGAGGAGGTAGACGTCTGGCGCGGCGCCGGTCCCCGCAGGTTGCTCGGTCGAGAAGTGCATTGTCAGTCGCTGACTAGCGTTCTGTGGTTCAGCGCTGCCCGCATCTATTTTGAAGCCTACCAACATGGCACCCTGAAATTGCAGATGCTGGGCGACATCGACGCGCTGTTGCGCCTTCATGCCGAGGACATCGACTGGCCCGAGTTGCTTGCGGTTGCCGGCAAGTACGGCTTTTCAGCTGCAATCTTCTACGTCCTTGAACAGGTTCGTCGCCTCTTTGATGCGCCGGTTCCTTTGAAGGTGTTGGCGCTTCTGATGCCAGATCAGCAAGGACGGCCGGATGAAGCGGACTTCGGAGACATTGTCCCTAAGCTGTTATCGCGTACAGTCATCAGTGATCTTCAGCTCGCTTGAGGCGGGACCCGCGGCCGGCCTTGCGGCACGGCAATTACAACATGGCTAAGCTATTGCAGCTAGCGATCAAAGGTGGTCGCCGCCTGGCAAGCCGATCCTTATATGAGGAGCAAACGGTGGAACGCGTAGCAATAATCGGTGGAGGGCCGGCCGGCCTGGCAGTTGGCCAGGCTCTTGCCAAACAGCGTATTAAATTCCTCTTGTTCGAGGCTGGCCGTACGCTTGCAGAACGTAAGCATGACGTGGCAGACCATCTAGGAAGCGGAATTGGTGGTGCCGGCCTTTTCTCCGACGGCAAGTTCAGCTTTTTTCCATCCGGCACACATCTTTACACGCTAGAGGGCCGTTGCCGTCTTGAGGATGCCTATGGCGCAATCGAACGCCAGCTGGCGGAGGTGGGCATTCCGGCGCCCCCTTTTGATCCGGACACCGAAACCAGCTTTCTCGGCACGGGCCAGCCCATGATATGCAAGGACTATCCGTCGACCTACGGCTCGTTGGCGCAGCGAAACGCGCTGATAGCCGCCATGATGCATGAGTTCAGCAACCTCATCTTGGCCAACACGCGCGTGGAAATGATCATTCCCTCGCCACAAGGCTACCTCGTGCAAAGTCGTGGAGCGGACGGCGATCTGAGAGAGGAGTTTTTCACCCATCTTGCGATCGCAACTGGGCGCTTCGGTCCGCAGGCACTACGGTCCATGATGACGGCGCCGATCGCCATGACCGACCTGCGATACGAGTTTGGTATCCGTATCGAACATCCTAACGGAGTTGGGTTCCTTAACGCCGTTAAACGCCCAGACGTGAAATACATTCTCGATGCGGCGTGTACGGAAGTGCGAACCTTTTGCACTTGTCGCGACGGGGAGGTTTGGATGATCCCCTATGGTGGCACTGCTGCTCTTTCCGGTCGGTCGGACGGACCCCCGACCGGCTACTCCAATTTCGGTTTACTGGCGCGCTTCGGCGGGAATAATCTCGACAGAGGTCGACAGATTTGGGCCGATTTGCAACAGCGGTTGGGGAGCGATACGACGGCGACATGGCAGCCACTCACCGAATTCCTAGATCGCCCTTCCATATCCCAAGCGCTTGAATTCGGAAAGGCTGATCGTCCCTGGTTCCCGCGGCAGAAGTTCAGCAGGGGCGACGTGGCCGCTCTATTACATCCCGAACTCTATAGGATCCTCGCCGAAAGCGCGCGTATGCTCATCACGCAGTTTCCGGACATGGCGACGCCAGAGACTGTCTGCATTTTCCCATCAGTCGAGGGTGTTGGTGCCTTCCCGACCGTTGATGCCGCCTTGCAGAATCATAGTGGGCGGATCTGGTATTGCGGCGATGTCGTCGGCCGGTTTCGCGGCCTCGTCCCCGCCCTTGTCAGCGGACATTATGTCGGGGCCTCCATCGCGGCATGTCTTCGCGAAACTGCGGCCGAGGAGTTACATGGTGTGCAGACAATTGCCGCACAATAAACTGGCGCGGAAGTACACATCCGAAAATCCGAGCCGATCAACGGGCGGCAATACTGCGATAAGCGCAGACCATTTGCGGGAGGTAGTGGAGCATGCTTATAGCAATCGAAGGAATTGATGGAGCGGGCAAGACTCATATTGCCCGAAAGTTGGCTCATAACCTGCGTGATGGGGGGTATCTGGCCCGTTATTTGAATAAGAGCGACATAGAGTTCGGAGACGCTTTCACTGATAGTCGGCTTCGCCTGCTAAAGGAAATCATTTGGCCTGAACAGGGCGAACCGAAGATTGACCTGCTCGGAACCCATTTTTATTTGTTTTTGCTCGCATCCTGGTTTTCTGCCGTGGGCCAAATGCTTCGCAGAGAGCCCAGGTTTGGCAATCTCATCACCGTTATGGACGGTTCGCAGTTCAGAGTGGTCGCCAAAGCGCATTGCCGAGCGAAGATCGACAGAGCCCAGCTTCTCGATTATTTCGATCGGGCTGCCGAGCCTGATCTCGTCGTCCTGTTGGAGATAGAGCCGCATGTATCTTGGCACCGGCGCACGGTCTTCAAAGAGACCGAGATGGGGCGTTGGGACGGTTATCGCGGCGATCCGCGCGACGCTTACTGCGCCTATCAGACAAAGATTCAGAACGTCTTGCAGGAGATGGCTTGCGAACGTGGTTGGCTTGTCGTTCCTCAGAATGAGGATACACGCGATACCGATGTCGTTGATTGCATTTTGCAGCACATTGCCGCGCAACACGACGTCGAGGAATACCACCTGGCTAGGAAAGCTACACCGTGTGAATAAAATTACTGCAAATCGCCAACCCACTTTACATCGGCAGCTGCCATTGGCGGCCCTTCTGCAGTGTCACAGCATAAATAATTGGTCTCCGAAGGCACAAGAAACGAAAACTTCGTAAGAAAACATACAGACGCCCGCCGGGGCGGCGCCCTTTAAGCCCAGCCGTTCACGCAGCTTAAGCCCCACGGTGCGTAGCGGCAAACAAGGTGAGATTCGTATTGCCTCATTGGAGAATGCTCCTGAATGAACTGCCTATTGCCTCACCAAAATGCTCCTTTCGCGTTAGGGCAGCTCCGTTGTTCTGCTGGGGTCGATTCCGAAGATCATCGTATGCGCACCATCCCGACGCCAGTCTTTCACTCGCCGCTGCACGTCCTTATTAGGCCATCCAGATATTCACCTGGATAAATGGACTGAAGCCTCTCCAATAGTTCCCGGCCGGTTCTCCATGGTTCCTCCTGGAACCATGCACGGAGATCTTCCGTAACGCTAACGAGCGGGTCGGGTCGCCGCCGCTCACCCTTGAGTTTCGGCTTCGCTTTCGCCGTCGGACGAACCTTCCCGTCTGTCCAAGCGACACGCAAGCTTTGTAGAAAGCTCTCGATATCAGGAGCGTCGGTTGATGGTGCGCCCTGGTGAGCGATGTCAACGAGGCGCTGTTGTCCCGCACGAATGCCGCGGAGAAGCTTTACGGAGTCGAGTTGCTCGCTCATGTGCAATAGGCGATTGCGAACCTCGGTCGACGTTCTTGGATCCGTCATCAGCCGCTGATGCGGTGTCGCGGGAGAAGCGTATCTTTTCTTGACCAATGTGCCATCACGCCGCTTTTCCAGGAGTTTGAACGACGGTTGAAAGAAGTTTACGAACAAACGCATTGAACGGTATAGGTCCGCGAGCGTCGCCGCAGCTTCAACGCCTTCGTGGCGATGATAGCCGGCAATCCCCGCCGGACGACCGATCCGTTCTTCTGCTCGACACCTTTAGGCACTCCTTATCACTTCGCAGGACGATCGACGACGGCGTTGGCCGGCGAACGCGTGAAAACTAGGTAATTTCACTCATTTAAACGACCGGGAGTCTAATGCATTCTTGCACTATGATGGGGGGCAGAATGATAAGACTTTACGTCGGTCGCCACGAATCACGCGGGCAAGCAATGGAGAAAATTTGGCGCTTTCGGCACGAGCAATTCGTGGAAAGGCTTGGCTGGGAGGCGCTTCGTAGAAATGACGGATTAGAAATCGACCAGTTCGATCACGACCGTGCGCTGCACCTTGCATTGTTCTTCGAAGATACTGTCGTGGGATATACGCGATTGCTCCCGACGACTGAACCTCATCTCTTATCGGATGTTTATCCGCAGATCATGAAAGGGCAAGCATGGCCGCGTTCGCCCGAGATATTCGAGTGGACCCGATGTATTGTCGCGGAAGGTCAAATTCTAATAAATGGGGTATCGGCGTCACATGTCTTGATGACCGGCGTGATGGAATTTTGCCTTGTTGCCGGCATAACCTCGGTGATCGTCGAAACGCACCCGAAGCTCGTGCAACTCTTAGTCTCAACCGGTTGGAACGTAACCGAGCTTGGTCCGCCTTCGCTGCTCAATGGCGTATTAATCGTACCAATCCAGGCAAAGCCTTCCATGTCTGGCTTGAGGAAGCATCATCAACTCTATTCTATCCAAGGAAGCACCCTCTTGCTCGAGCCGGAGGCTCGAAATCCGCTGAAGCCCGATGCTACTTTGCACCAGGTCAAGCCAGCTCTGACATCAGGTCCGGGCCATTTGCAAGTACATTGTCATAAGCAAAGGCGGAGCTGTTGACCTGGTTTCGTTGTCTGGGCAACTTTGCCAAAGATACAGACAAGGCTCCTCTTCGCTGGGTTTTTCGTCTACAGTGGCTACTCGGAGAGTTAGCTCCTACCGGAAGCGACCATGAAAAATGCTGCCTTGAGTAGCATGTCCTGGAGGGAAGAGTGGACAGCGAGGCGTTGGCAACGGCAAATGTAATGTTCGACTTTATATCAGACGCTGCACTAGCGAAGAGCAGTGAGGATATACTGAAGTCATTGAACAGAACAGCGTGCCACTTTGGTTTTAGTTGCTTTGCAATGTCCGGCATACCCTTGCCTACGGAGCGCATCGATCCGTATTTCTTGTTGAACGCATGGCCCTACGAGTGGTTTGAACGTTATTCAACGGGCAATTACGTCCATGCCGATCCCGTGATCCATTTGAGTAAAATGCAAGACGGTGCCTTTGTGTGGTCGGAAGCACTGCAGGGTCAAGAGCTCGGCCGTCATGCGCGCCGGATTATGATGGAGGCCCGAGAGTTCAAAATGAAGGATGGTTACAGTGTGCCACTGCATACCGCCGACGGCTTTCAAGCAATTATCACTTTCGGGGCAGAGAAGGTGGATCTGTCGCGAGCTGCCAGAGGAGCGCTACATATCATATCAATTTACGCCCATAACACAGTGCGCAGCCTGTTAACGAAAAACGTGAGCTCCCAAGACAGGCGCCTTTTAAGAATAACTGCGCGTGAACGCGAGATCATTCAGTGGTGCGCTGCGGGCAAGACAGCGGTGGAGATCGCGGCAATTCTAGGCCGCTCGCATAGAACCATCCAAAATGAGATACTCAATGTTCAACGCAAACTCGATGTCGTCAATTCGGCGCAGATGATAGCGGAGAGTTTTCGTTACGGAATCCTTCGGTAAAGTAACGCCCTCCTGGGTGAGGGCCGCAATTTCGATGACGTCTGATCACGATTGTCCGATAAGGCGCGCGTGAACCCCAAACCTTAGCCAATCTCAACACTATGGACCGCGGTCCGTTCGCCATGTCACCTTTAGGCACTCCTTATCACTGCAGGACGATCGACGACGGCGTTGGCCGGCGAACGCGTGAAAACTAGGTAATTTCACTCATTTAAACGACCGGGAGTCTAATGCATTCTTGCACTATGATGGGGGGCAGAATGATAAGACTTTACGTCGGTCGCCACGAATCACGCGGGCAAGCAATGGAGAAAATTTGGCGCTTTCGGCACGAGCAATTCGTGGAAAGGCTTGGCTGGGAGGCGCTTCGTAGAAATGACGGATTAGAAATCGACCAGTTCGATCACGACCGTGCGCTGCACCTTGCATTGTTCTTCGAAGATACTGTCGTGGGATATACGCGATTGCTCCCGACGACTGAACCTCATCTCTTATCGGATGTTTATCCGCAGATCATGAAAGGGCAAGCATGGCCGCGTTCGCCCGAGATATTCGAGTGGACCCGATGTATTGTCGCGGAAGGTCAAATTCTAATAAATGGGGTATCGGCGTCACATGTCTTGATGACCGGCGTGATGGAATTTTGCCTTGTTGCCGGCATAACCTCGGTGATCGTCGAAACGCACCCGAAGCTCGTGCAACTCTTAGTCTCAACCGGTTGGAACGTAACCGAGCTTGGTCCGCCTTCGCTGCTCAATGGCGTATTAATCGTACCAATCCAGGCAAAGCCTTCCATGTCTGGCTTGAGGAAGCATCATCAACTCTATTCTATCCAAGGAAGCACCCTCTTGCTCGAGCCGGAGGCTCGAAATCCGCTGAAGCCCGATGCTACTTTGCACCA
>NZ_JBIXJN010000025.1:0-97154 GCF_052871115.1 Rhizobium sp. LARHSG275
CTCACGAAGATCATTGGAAAGAGGTCGCGTCATTCGATGCTGGCCTCCACTCCAGCCAGCATCTTGAATCACAAAACACACAAAAACGGAATCCCTTCCGATTCAACTAAATCCGGATACGCTCTAGAGCTATGCGGTTCGGCTTTTCGTAAAGCGCAGAGCTGCCCTAACGGGATCAGCTGAAGCGGTGGAACTGGCTTGCGGCCTTTGCCGCAAGCTCGGCGAGATTGTCGCGGATCCGGTTCTCGATCAGCCGGGCCGCGTCCGGATATTCTTCGATCAGCCGGTGGAAGAGGGCACGGGTAATGCGGATGATACTGGTGTCCTCGCGCGCCACCGCGGTGAACTTGCGCTCAACCAGCGTCACCAGTGCCAGTTCGGAAACCAAGGTTCCGGGACCGGCGATCCCCTCTGTCCTCTGCATGCCATCGCTGCTCGTCGCGCGCAGCTCCAGGCTGCCGCTGAGAATGACATAGGCGCTCTCGGCCGGTGAGCCCTGGCGAAACAGCATCTGGCCGGCAGCGATCATGCGCCGGTCGGCGCCAAAGGCGATCAACCGCAGCTGATCCTCGTTCATGTCCTTGAACAGAGGAAGCTGCGCGAGCATGTGGATATCGTCGGTCAGCGCCATGCGGGCTTTTCGCCTTAGAGCAATTCCAGCAGAGGTGTCTAGCGGTTTTGCCAGGCAAAGCGTGAAAGGCTTTTGCCGGGAATTGCGTGAAAACAAAGAGATAGAGCATTTCCGTGATTCGGAGAAAAGGAAATGCTCTAGGGTATGATTTTATAGCCGCCGTTTTCCGTGACGAGGATTTCGGCATTGGAGGGATCGCGCTCGATCTTCTGGCGCAGGCGGTAGACGTGGGTTTCCAGCGTATGCGTCGTCACGCCGGAATTATAGCCCCAGACTTCTTCGAGCAGCACGTCGCGGGTGACGACTTTCTGTTCGGCGCGGTAGAGATAGCGGATGATCGCCGCTTCCTTTTCCGTCAGCCGGATCTTCTGACCGTTATCGGTGGTCAGCAGCTTCTGGCTCGGCTTGAAGAGGTAGGGGCCGACGGTGAAGGTCGCATCCTCGCTCTGCTCATGCTGGCGCAACTGCACGCGGATGCGGGCGAGCAGCACGGCGAAGCGGAAGGGCTTGGTGACATAGTCGTTGGCGCCGGCTTCGAGGCCGAGGATCGTGTCGGAATCGGTATCATGGCCGGTCAGCATGATGATCGGCGCCTTGAAACCGCCCTTGCGCAGCAGCTTCACTGCCTCGCGGCCGTCCATATCGGGCAGGCCGACATCCATGATCAGCAGGTCGATCGGCGTCGAACGGGCGGTCGCGACACCTTTACCGGCGTTGGATTCCTGCAGAACCGTGAATTCCTCATACAGCGACAATTGCTCCGTCAGCGTCTGCCGAAGGTCATCGTCGTCATCCACCAGAAGAATGGTGCGTGCGGTCATGCCGTTTGCGTCCTCATGTTAAGTTCCCTAGTCCTACGCCAAATTGCTGGTTTGGCAAGGATCGGGCAGCGGGCTGTTGCCTGGTCGGTTTTGATATGATTTCAATCGGAGCCCCAGACAAGGCACGACATGCGAGAAAAATGGAAAAAGCAAGGCAGAGGCGGGGCATGACGCCGACGGTGGTGGTGCGTCCTGCGCCGGGGCGTAAAAGCCGGGCAATCGTTCGGCTCGGCGCCATCACCATACCTGCTGCGATCGGCCGTTCCGGCCGCACCGTGATGAAACGCGAGGGCGACGGCGCCACGCCGATCGCCTCGATGAGGCTGATATCCGGCTTCCGGCGCGGCGAGCGGAACGGCCGGCTCGTCACTCCGCTTTCCATCCGCCGCATCCGCCCCGACATGCTCTGGTGCGATCAGTCCGACAGTGCCAGCTACAACCGCCTTGTCAGGGCGCCGTTCGGCGCAAGCCACGAGGAGATGCGGCGCAGCGACGGGCTCTACGATATCTGCCTGGTGATGGACTGGAACATCTCCTCGCGTGCACGCAATCGCGGCTCGGCGATCTTCTTCCATCTCATCAGGCCGGGTTACGAGCCGACGGCCGGCTGCGTGGCCATAAGCCTGCGCGACATGCGCCGCCTGCTGCCTCACCTTCGAAAGGGAACGATTGTCCGCGTCGTCTGATTGTCTTCCGGATGCGGCCGCCTATATGTTTTCGGTGACCGAACGCTCCGGCTGAGATGCGTTCAGGGACGCCCCGAAGGTGCGGGCGCAATTCATGCCTCGTCCAATTCTTCAAACTCCCGGAGATATATTGTGACCGCTCAACCCATCATCACTTTCCATGACGGACATTCCATTCCGCAGGTCGGCCTCGGCGTCTGGCAGACGCCGCAGGACATTGCCGCTCCCACCGTGCGCACGGCGATCGCCGCCGGCTATCGTCATATCGATACCGCTTCCGGTTACGACAACGAAGAGGGCG
This sequence comes from Rhizobium sp. LARHSG275, assembly GCF_052871115.1. NCBI lineage: Bacteria > Pseudomonadati > Pseudomonadota > Alphaproteobacteria > Hyphomicrobiales > Rhizobiaceae > Rhizobium > Rhizobium sp. LARHSG275. The sequence goes on from NZ_JBIXJN010000025.1 coordinate 2,440, forward strand.
TCGGCGAAGGCATCCGCTCTTCCGGCCTCGACCGCAGGGATATCTTCGTGACCACCAAGCTCAGGAACGACGACCAGGGCTACGACAATGCGCTGCGGGCCTTCGACGGCAGCCTGAAGAAACTCGGCTCCGAATATATCGACCTCTATCTCATTCATTGGCCGTCGCCGCATCGCGGCCTTTATACGGAGACCTGGAAGGCTTTCGTCCGGATCCGGGAAGAGGGCCGCGCCCGCTCGATCGGCGTGTCGAATTTCAATCCTGAACATCTCGAGCGCATCATCGGCGAGACCGGCGTCGTTCCCGTTATCAACCAGATCGAACTGCATCCCGATTTCCAGCAGAAGGCGGCGCACGAGGTTCACAAGAAGCTTGGTATCGCCACCGAATCCTGGAGCCCGCTCGGCCAGGGCAAGTTCATCTCGAACGCTGTTATTGGTGAGATTGCCAAAAAGCATCAGAAGACGCCGGCTCAGGTCATCGTTCGCTGGCACATCGACACCGGCCTCGTCGTCATCCCGAAATCAGTGACGCCGTCGCGTATCGAGGAGAATTTCCAGGTGTTCGACTTCAAGCTCGATGCCGATGATATGGCTGCGATCGCCAAACTCGACAGCGCCAGCGCCCGCATGGGACCGGATCCGATGACGGCAGCCTTCTGATTAAGCAAGCCAATGAGCGGCCGCGCGGGTGAGATCGCCCGTGGCGGCCGTTGCATCAAGGAGGCATGCAGCCTTCAGTCAATAATTGCAATTGGACGATCCGTTGGTCGGGGCGAAGCCGTAACTGCAGCTATTGCCCAGGCTCCGCGGTCTTCCAATTGAGCCGGTATAATCGTCGAAGGCGTGTGAGGGATACCAATAACCGTTCGCGCTTTTGATATAGCCGGGCCGACCGCTGCTGTAGCCGCGGTATCCGTTGAGCGACGGTATCTTCTTCTGCGCGACCTGTTGCAGTTGGCCCGAGGCGACCGTGACTTGCGGTATGGTTGAATGCATCGGCGCAGCGCCGACCGCGTCGATCGATGCCAGCGGTGCGAATATGATCAGGCCGGCTCGCAGTAAACTCGCTACTGATTTCTGCCTCATGGCGCTTCCCCGATGGCGCGGTGTTCGCGAAGCCTGAACGGTATCTGTCGCGTATCGCGCCTGATCATCGATGAGGCCACAGGACTTTATCGATGTCGATTGCCCGAAAGGATGAAATTAGAAGGCGGGCCATGCACAAACGGGCTCGCCCGCCACGAGTGAGTTAAATCGGAAGCAATTTACGGAGTTAGAGCATGTCGCGCAAAACTGTGCCGCGGTTTTGCGACAACGACATGCGTAAGAACAAAGGCCTAAAGCGCGAGGAGCGAATCTGAAAGATCGCGACGCGCGCTTTGGTGCAGCAATTCAGGGGCTGCAGAGCTCTTTGCGCGTCGAAGAAGGCGCGGGGGTGCAGGTCGCAATCTGGGCGCCGAAGCGACAGACGCCATAAATGCAAAGCCGCCCGATGCGCATCGGGCGGCTTTCAATCTCATCCGTTGCCGGATCAGATCAGTTCCACTCGCGGATATCGACGAAGTGCCCGGCGATCGCGGCTGCGGCGGCCATTGCCGGCGAGACGAGGTGCGTGCGGCCCTTGAAGCCCTGGCGGCCTTCGAAGTTGCGGTTCGAGGTCGAAGCGCAGCGTTCGCCCGGCTTCAGGCGGTCGTCGTTCATCGCAAGGCACATAGAGCAACCCGGCTCGCGCCAGTCGAAACCGGCGGCCTTGAAGATCTTGTCGAGGCCTTCGGCTTCCGCCTGTTCCTTGACGAGGCCGGAACCCGGCACGATCATCGCGTCGACGGTTGGGGCAACCGTCTTGCCTTCGACGACCTTGGCGACTTCGCGCAGATCCTCGATGCGGCCGTTGGTGCAGGAGCCGATAAAGACGCGGTCAAGAGTGATGTCGGTCATCTTCGTGCCCGGCTTCAGGCCCATATAGTCGAGCGCGCGCCACTTGGAGGTGCGCTTGGTTTCATCCGGAATGTCGTCGGGGTTGGGAACGATGCCCTGGACGGAGATGACATCCTCGGGCGAGGAGCCCCAGGAAACGATCGGCGGCAGGCTGGCGGCATCGAGCACGACGACACGGTCGTAATGAGCGCCCTCGTCGGTCTGCAGCGTCTTCCAATAGGCGATTGCCTGCTCCAGCGCCTCGCCCTTCGGCGCGCGCGGTTTGCCCTTGATATATTCGAAGGTCTTTTCGTCAGGGGCGATCAGGCCGGCGCGGGCGCCGCCTTCGATCGTCATGTTGCAGACGGTCATGCGGCCTTCCATCGACAGCGCGCGGATCGCTTCGCCGGCAAATTCGATGACGTGGCCGGTGCCGCCGGCCGTGCCGATTTCGCCGATGATGGCAAGGATGATGTCCTTGGCGGTGACGTGCGGCGGAAGCAGGCCGTCGACCCGCACCAGCATGTTCTTCGCCTTCTTCTGGATCAGCGTCTGGGTCGCCAGCACATGCTCGACCTCGGAGGTGCCGATGCCGTGTGCCAGCGCGCCGAAGGCGCCGTGCGTCGACGTGTGGCTGTCGCCGCAGACGATGGTCATGCCGGGCAGGGTGAAGCCCTGTTCCGGGCCGACGATGTGGACGATGCCCTGGCGCTTGTCGCTTGCCGAATAATATTCGACGCCGAATTCGGCGGCATTGGTGGCCAGAGCTTCCACCTGGATGCGGCTTTCGTCGTTCTTGATGCCGAGATGGCGATCGGGTGAGGTCGGAACGTTATGGTCGACGACGGCAAGCGTCTTTTCCGGCGCGCGAACCTTGCGGCCGGTCATGCGCAGGCCTTCGAAAGCCTGCGGCGAGGTGACTTCGTGGACCAGATGGCGGTCGATGTAGAGAAGACAGGTGCCGTCCGGCTGTTCGTCGACCAGATGATCGTCCCAGATCTTGTCGTAGAGGGTACGCGGTGCGCTCATGGCGTTAAGTCCGTTTTTTGGAAGCTTTTGGGAAATCGAGAAATGGCGGATCAGGCTCCGCCGGCCGTCATTCGATCAACGAAGTCGGCTGTTGAGCGCACCGGATACGCACGCAAAGAACCGCGCCGGCAGGCGATAATGGTCCTGCAGCACGAAAATATGCGCACCAATACATCTGAACTTGGATTCCATGGCCCTGCATATAGCGATTTTTCGCGGCGGCTTCAATTTGAATCATCAGCAGATGCTCTGCCGCCTCTCCGCAGCGCGGCGGGTATTGATCGCTTTACCGCGACTTCATCCATTTCTCCGTCCGCCGCAGCGCCAGCGACAGGCCGATCGTCAGGATCAGATAGATATAGGTGACGATCGAATAGGTTTCGAAGAAGCGGAAGGAGCCGGCGGCATAGACCTTGCCCATCTGGGTGATGTCGGCGACGCCGAGCACGGAGACGAGCGAGCTGTCCTTCACCATCGAAACGAAATCGTTGGAGAGCGGCGGGAAGATCACCCGGATCGCCTGCGGGAAGACGACGGAGCGAAAGCGCCGGTAGCGCGACAGGCCAAGCGCCTTGGCCGCCTCGATCTGGCCGAGATCGACCGACTGGAAACCGGCCCGGAAGATTTCGGCGATGAAGGAGGAATAACCGACCGTCAGCGCGATGATCGCTCGCCACATCAGCGACAGGTCGCGCACCAGGATGGGCTCGGCCATGCCTGATGTCACCAGCGGCGAAATCAGGAAATTATAGGCTGCGACCAGAGCCGGCGCGCCGACGAAGGCGACGTAGAACAAGAGCACGAGGATCGGTATGCCGCGGATGATTTCGATGTAGAAGCGCGCGATCTGACGCAACACCTGGCTGTCGGCCATGCCGAGCAGGCAGATGCCGAGGCCGAGCACGGTGGCGAGCACGAAGGCGACCAGCGTCACGAAGACGGTGACGCCGACACCGTTGACGACGGTGCGGAAGACCTGGGCGTATATATCGTTGGCGACGATGACGGCGGCAAGCACGATGCCGATCGTGAGGAGGGCGACCAGCCACCAGGGATAGTCGTCCTTGACGTGTCTGTCGGGAGATGGTCGCAGGGCCATCAGTCGTTTTTCGGCGTCATTCGCCCATCTTGTAGTCGAGGAACCACTTCTTGTTCAGCCCATCCAACGTGCCGTCGGCCTTGAGTGCGGCGATGGCGGCATTGACCGGGGCGACAAGGTCGGACCCTTTCGGGAAGATGAAGCCGAAATCTTCGGTGCCGAGCGGTTCGCCGATCAGCTTGAGGGCGCCGTTCGAGGCGTCGACATAACCCTTGCCGGCGGTGCCGTCGGTCAGCACGACGTCGACATCGCCGGCCTTCAGCGCTTGGACGGTGGCGCCGAAGGTTTCGAAGAGCTTGATGCGCGGGTTCTGCTCGTTGCCATCCAGCACTTCATAGACGGCGGTGTAGAAGGGCGTGGTGCCCGGCTGGGCGCCGACCAGGCCATCCTTGAATTCGCCGAAGGACTTGGCATCGGCGAAGCGTTTCTCGTCGCCGCGCACCAGCATGAACTGCTGCGAGCGCATATAGGGATCGGAGAAATCCACCTTCTGCTTGCGGTCTTCCTTGATGGTGATGCCGGTCATGCCGATGTTGTACTGGCCGTCGGACACCGCCTGGATCATCGCGTCCCAGCTGGTGTTCTGGTATTCGACTTTGAAATTCAGCCGCTTGGCGATCTCGTTCATCGCATCATATTCCCAGCCGATCGCCTTGCCGGATTTCGGATCGACGAATTGCAGCGGCGGATAGGCATTCTCGGTGACGACGACGACGCTCTTGCCGCCGAGATCGGGCAACTCGGCCGCTGATGCGGCCAAGGGCAGAAGAGCAAGGGCGGCGAAGCTCGCAAGAACGGTACGACGAAACAACATTGAACGGTTCCCCAAAATTGAACGGCAAAAACTGTCACGGAAGATAGGCCTGAGGCAAGGCCGCCCACGGCGTGCCCCAGCAAAAAATAGAAAAGGCGACCCGAAGGCCGCCTTTTCAAGCAAAGAATTTTGCCTAGCGCAGGTCTTATTCTGCTGCCGGTTCCGCTGCAGCGGCGGCTGCTTCTGCGGCGGCCTTTTCAGCGGCGGCCTTGGCTTCCGCAGCTTCTGCTGCTGCCTTCTCGGCGGCGAGCGCCTGAGCTGCTGCCACCTTTTCAGCTTCGATACGTGCCTTTTCCTCGGCAATGGCGGCGCGCTCGGCGTCGTTAAGCTTGCGGGCGCGGACGCCGGTGTCTTCAACAATACGGGCAGACTTGCCGCGACGGTCGCGCAGGTAATAGAGCTTGGCGCGACGGACCTTACCGCGACGAACGACGTCGACGCTTTCGATCATCGGCGAGTAGACCGGGAATACGCGCTCGACGCCTTCGCCGTAGGAGATCTTGCGGACCGTGAAGTTTTCCTGCAGGCCGCCGCCGGAGCGGGCGATGCAGACGCCTTCATAGGCCTGAACGCGGGTACGGGTGCCTTCCGTGACCTTCACGTTGACGCGGACGGTGTCGCCCGGGGAAAATTCGGGAAGCGTGCGCTTGGCTTCGATCTTGGCGGCCTGTTCGGCCTCAAGCTGCTGAATGATGTTCATCGTCTTAACCCTTGGTTCTTCTGAAACAGCCAGAGCGCTCGACACTGATCCTTCGGAACTGGCCTCAGGACTTTGCCCATCAAGGGCGGGAGCGGATTCGCCATTCTTTGTTTGCTGGCAGACGGGGATAAACCCCATTTCCGCGTGCGCCAATACACCAAAGGCCAGGGCTTGTCATCCCTTGGGCGGCATTTTTGTGAAAAGGGCTGCGAAATCAGCCGTTTTTCTCGGTTTTGGCCTTTTCGAGAAGATCCGGGCGCCGTTCCCGGGTCAGGCGCACCGCTTCTTCATGCCGCCATTTCTCGATGGCGCCGTGATTGCCCGAGGTGAGGATCGGGGGAATTTCATGGCCCTCCCAGTCCTGCGGCCGGGTATAGTGCGGATGTTCCAGCAGTCCGCCTTCGAAGCTTTCGTGCAGGCCGGAAAGATCGTTGCCCATGACGCCGGGCAGGATGCGGATGATGGCATCGAGCACGATCAGCGCCGCCGGCTCGCCGCCCGATAGGACGTAGTCGCCGATCGAGACCTCTTCCAGGCCGCGCGCCTCGATCACCCGCTGGTCGACGCCCTCGAAGCGGCCGCAGACGATGATGACGCCATCACCGGCGGCGAGCTCGCGCACACGCTCCTGCGTCAGCGGCCGGCCGCGCGGGCTCATCAGCAGCCGCGGGCGGGTATCGTTTTCCGAGGCACTGTCGATGGCGCGGGCGAGAACGTCTGGTTTCAGCACCATGCCGGCGCCGCCGCCGGCCGGGGTGTCGTCGACGGTGCGGTGTCTGTCGGTGGCAAAATCGCGGATCTGAACCGTGTCCAGCGACCATTGCCCCCGCTCCATCGCCTTGCCGGCGAGCGAGAAGCCCAGATGCCCCGGAAACATTTCCGGATAAAGTGTCAGCACGCTCGCCCGGAAAGCCATCACTTCTTCTTTTTCGGCTTGTCGGGGGTGAATTTCGAAAGCTCTTCGGGATCGTCGACCAGCCCCGCCGCCAGCGGATCGATCAGCAGCGTGCCGGCCTCGAGGTCGATCTCCAGCACCGAGGTTTCGGAGAAGGGGATCAGCACCGGGCGCTTGCCCGGACCTTTGAGTTCCAAGAGGTCGCCGGCGCCGAAATCGAAGACCCCGGTAACCGTGCCATAGCTGACACCCTTGTCGTCGCGTGCTTCGAGCCCCTCGAGATCGGCATAGTAGAACTCGTCGTCCTCCAGTTCCTCGTCCGGCAGGTTGTCCCGCTCGATATAAAGTTCTAGCCCGTTCAGAGCCTCGGCGGCATTGCGGTCGTTGACGCCGCGGAAACGGACGACGACGACATTCTTCATCTCGCGGATTTCGAGGACTTCGAAGCTGCGGCCGTCCATGCTGTGCAGATGGCCGTAATCGCCAAGCGCGCCGGGATCGGCCGTATAGGCCTTGGCGCGCACCTCGCCCCGGAGGCCTTGCGCGCCACCGATCGTCGCCATCAGAACGGGGTTTTCAAGCTTGGTCATGGGTTCCTTCATGTGAAGCCGAAAGACAGGTTTCTCATAAACGAAGTGCGTGCGATTGGAAACGAAAACGGGCGGCATGTCGCCATGCCGCCCGCTCGAAGGGAATGTCGCGATTATTCCGCGGCGTCTGCTGCAGCAGCGGCGGCGTCGGCGACCTTCTGAGCCTTTTCGGCGGCGCGTTCCTGGGCGCGCTTGCCGGGCTTTGCCTTAACCGGGTTGTTCTTGACTTCGCGCTTGGCAACGCCTGCTTCATCGAGGAAGCGCAGAACGCGATCGGTCGGCTGAGCGCCGTGTTCGATCCAGTGCTTGATGCGCTCGGCGTTCAGCTGAACGCGCTTCTCATCGTCCTTGGCAAGCATCGGGTTCCAGGAACCGAGGTTTTCGAGGAAGCGGCCGTCACGCGGGCTGCGCGCATCGGCGAGAACGACGTGGTAATACGGGCGCTTCTTGGAACCACCGCGGGCGAGACGAATTTTCAGTGCCATGTTCTTTACTCCTTGGGCTTTTCTTGACCGCTTTCTCGAGCGGTACGGGTTATCGGGCTGCAGCGCTCTGTTCAGCGTGGTCCGCAGCGATCTGCTCATGATGCCGGATGACTTCCTTGATGACGAAGTTCAGGAACTTCTCAGCGAAATCCGGGTCCAGATTGGCGGCATTCGCCAGCTGGCGAAGGCGTTCGATCTGGTATTCCTCGCGCGCCGGGTCGGCCGGCGGCAAATTGTATTTGGCCTTCAGCACGCCCACCTCTTTGGTGCAGCGGAAGCGTTCGGCCAGCATGTGCACGAGAGCGGCATCGATATTGTCGATCGACTGCCGATAGCTCGCGAGCTGGGCTTTGACGTCTGGATCAATCATGGGGCAAGCGATCCTTTCACTTCTTCTTCGGCAATCCGGGCAATCCCGGGAAACCACCGCCAAGGCCCGGCAGCTTGGCGCCGCCGAGGCCCGGCAAACCACCCGGCAGACCGCCGAGACCGGGCATACCCCCACCCGGTTTTCCAAGCCCCGCCGCTTCCGCCTGCTTTTGCAGGGCCTCGAGCTGCCGGGGATCGATATTCGAGAGATCGGGCATGCCGCCACCCATGCCACCCATGCCGCCGCCGAGCCCCATCTTGCCGGCAAGGCCGCCCATCATCTGCTTCATCATGCCGCCTTTGCCCTTGCCGCCCATCATCTTCATCATGTCCGCCATCTGGCGGTGCATCTTCAGAAGCTTGTTGATGGCGGCGGCATCGGTGCCGGAACCGGCGGCGATGCGCTTCTTGCGCGAATGCTTGAGCAGGTCGGGATTGGTGCGTTCGGCCTTGGTCATCGACTGGATGATGGCGATCTGGCGACCGAAAAGCTTGTCGTCGAGGCCGGCTGCGGCCATCTTGTCCTTCATGCCGGCCATGCCGGGCATCATGCCCATGATGCCGCCCATGCCGCCCATCTTCTGCATCTGGCGCAGCTGGTCGGCAAGGTCGTCGAGATCGAACTTGCCCTTGGCCATCTTGGCGGCCATGGCGGCCGCCTTCTCGGCGTCGATGTTTTCGGCCGCGCGCTCGACGAGCGAGACGATGTCGCCCATGCCGAGGATGCGGTCGGCGATGCGGCGGGGATGGAATTCCTCCAGCTCGCTCATCTTCTCGCCGACGCCGATCAGCTTGATCGGCTTGCCGGTGACGGCGCGCATCGAAAGGGCGGCACCGCCGCGGCCGTCGCCGTCCATGCGGGTCAGCACCAGACCGGTGATGCCGACGCGTTCGTCGAAACTGCGGGCGAGGTTGACGGCGTCCTGGCCGGTGAGGCTGTCGGCGACCAGCAGGATTTCATGCGGGTTCGACCGCTTCTTGATGTCGGCCATCTCGACCATCAAGGGCTCGTCAATATGCGTGCGGCCGGCGGTGTCGAGGATGACGACATCATGGCCGCCAAGCTTGGCCGCCTGCACGGCGCGGGCGGCGATATCCGTCGGCGACTGGCCCGATATGATCGGCAGCGTATCGATATTGGCCTGGGCGCCGAGCTGGCGAAGCTGCTCCTGGGCTGCCGGACGGCGCGTGTCGAGCGATGCCATCAGCACCTTCTTCTTCTCGCGCGTCGACAGGCGGTGGGCGATCTTCGCCGACGTCGTCGTCTTGCCGGAACCCTGCAGGCCGACCATCATGACGACGACGGGGGCTGCCGCATGCAGGTCGATGCCGACTCCTTCGCCGCCCAGCATCTCGATCAGTTCGTCATGCACGATCTTGACCACCATCTGGCCGGGCTTGATCGACTTCAGAATCTCGGCGCCGACGGCCTTTTCACGCACGCGGTCGGTGAAGGAACGCACGACGTCGAGCGCGACGTCGGCCTCCAGCAACGCACGGCGAACCTCGCGCAGCGCTGCGGAAACATCGGCTTCCGAAAGCGCGCCACGGCCTGTCAGTCCATTCAGAATGGATCCAAGACGGTCCTGGAGGTTTTCAAACATCGGCTCTTCCTTGATACGTTTCGGGCGGGTTTGGATATGCCCGGAAACGTCGTGCTTTTCCTTGACGAAAACAAGACGCAAAGCCAAAAAGCACCCGAGGGCGCATCGCGCTGTCGGGTGTTGACCTCCGGGATCTCTCAGTCCCGGTCGGCGGCTCGGAGTCATGCGGCTCGTCGCGGATTGGGCGCGATAAACAGGAAAGCCGGGCGAAAGTCAAGGCAATGCGGACAAATGACCGCATGACCGACTTCTTAGAAGCCGGTGACGAGATGCCGATGGCGCCTCATCCGACGGTTGCAGCAAAAGTACATACTCAAACAAAGTGATGTATTGGCTCGGGCAATCTGCCAGCGTTTCATGTTTTGCCGATAAATATTGCCCCTCCGGCGGCCGAATTCGCTGTCAACGCCAGTTGCAAATTATTCGGCTTATGATTCTACTTTATACTTGAGTGCGTCCTGTAAAATGATTCGTGAATATCCTTGATGCCGAATGAATCGGCGGAGATATCGAATGCTAAATGCTGATATTGAGAGCTGGGCGCTGGCGCGGGCCCATCATATTGTCCTGAACGAAGGCCTGAATCTGGCGAAGGCGGCACAGGATCTGGATCGCAAGCGGTCCCGCTCGCTGGTCTACGAGCTGAGAAAGGTCATCACCGCAGCTATTGTCGAAGCCCATGCTGCGTCTTTCGATCCTGAGGGTGTACAGCGGTAAAAGCCAAGCTGCCTCGAAAGAGTCGGCAGGCTGCAACGCCTGCCCGGCACTCACCACTGGTAATTCCTTCGCATTTCCGCCATATACACCGGAAAGACAGACGGAATGATACCCATGAGCGCAACGGTCGAATTCGCGAGGATGAACGGGCTTGGCAACAAGATCCTGGTCGTCGACATGCGCGGCCGATCGGACAAAGTCACGGCGGCGGCGGCGGTTGCGCTCAATGCCGATCCGCAGACTGAGTTCGATCAGATCATGGCGATCCATGATCCGAAGGCCGACGGCACCGATGCCTTCATCGATATCCTGAATTCCGATGGTTCGAAGGCGCAGGCCTGCGGCAACGGCACGCGCTGCGTCGTGCAGGCGCTTGCCGCAGAGACCGGCAGGAAGGTCTTTACCTTCCAGACGGTCGCCGGCATCCTCAACGCCGTCGAGCACGAGGACGGGACAATCTCGGTCGATATGGGCCGGCCGGTGTTCGATTGGGACAGGATCCCGCTGGCGGAAGAATTCCACGACACGAGCCGCATCGAGCTGCAGATCGGCCCGATCGACAAGCCGGTGCTGCATTCGCCCTCAGTGATGTCGATGGGCAATCCGCATGCGATCTTCTGGGTGGACAGGGACGTGATGTCCTATGATCTCGCTCGCTTCGGGCCGTTGCTCGAAAACCATCCGATGTTTCCCGAGCGCGCCAATATCACGCTGGCGCAAGTGACGTCGCCGACATCGGTGACGACGCGCACCTGGGAGCGCGGCGCGGGACTGACGCTTGCCTGCGGTTCGGCTGCCTGTACTGCTGCCGTCAGTGCTGCGCGCACCGGCCGCACCCGCCGGAAGGTGACGATCAATGTGGCAAGCGCCAAGCCGCCGGCCACGCTTTCGATCGAATGGCGCGAGCGCGACGATCATGTCATCATGACCGGCCCGGCCGAATGGGAATGGTCGGGCAGGGTCGATCCTTCGACCGGTCTCTGGTCGCGCGATGATACCCGAGAGGCCGAGGCGCAGTGAGCGGCATCGAGGTCATTACCTTCGGCTGCCGCCTCAACACATATGAATCCGAAGTGATGAAGGCGCAGGCTGAGAAGGCCGGGCTCAACAACGCTATCCTTGTCAACACCTGTGCCGTGACCGGCGAGGCCGTGCGCCAAGCCCGCCAGGCGATCCGCCGGGCACGGCGCGACAATCCGCATGCCCGCATCATCGTCACCGGCTGCGCCGCGCAGACGGAAAAGCAGACCTTCGCCGCGATGGCGGAGGTCGATGCCGTGCTCGGCAACGAGGAGAAGCTGACGAGCGCCTCTTATCGCAGACTGCCGGATTTCGGCGTTTCGGCCGAAGAGAAGCTCCGCGTCAACGACATCATGAGCGTCAAGGCGACGGCGCCGCAGATGGTGAGGCATATCGACGGCCATGTGCGTGCTTTCATCCAGGTGCAGAACGGCTGCGACCATCGCTGCACTTTCTGCATCATTCCCTATGGCCGCGGCAATTCCCGCTCCGTGCCGATGGGAGCCGTCGTCGATCAGGCCCGCAAGCTCGTCGACGGCGGCTATCGCGAAATCGTGCTGACCGGCGTCGATGCCACCAGCTATGGCGGCGATCTGCCGGGCGCCCCGACGCTGGGGCTTTTGGCGAAGACGCTGCTGAAGCAGATCCCCGATATCCGTCGGCTCAGGCTTTCCTCGATCGACAGCATCGAGGCCGATGCCCACCTGATGGATCTCATCGCCGACGAGCCACGTTTCATGCCGCATCTGCATCTGTCGCTGCAGCATGGCGACGACATGATCCTGAAGCGCATGAAGCGCCGGCATTTGCGCGCCGATGCGCTGCGTTTCATCGAGGATGCGCGCCGCCTCCGCCCCGAGATGAGCTTCGGCGCCGATATGATTGCCGGCTTTCCCACAGAAACCGAAGAGATGTTCGACAATGCCGTGCGGCTGGCCGAAGAGGCTGGCATCGCCCATCTGCATGTCTTCCCCTACAGTCCGCGTCCCGGCACGCCGGCCGCCCGCATGCCGCAGCTCGACCGGTTGCTGGTCAAGGATCGCGCCGCAAGGCTGCGCGCCACTGGACATAGGCTGCATCAATCCCATCTCGATGGGATGATTGAAACCCGGCAATGGCTGCTTGTTGAAAACAATGGCCTGGCGCATACGGAGAACTTCACGCTGGTCGCAGCCCCCGGCCTTCGTCCCGGCGAACTTGTGCCGGTCACGATCACCGGCCACAATGGCAAGCATCTCGACATGCAATTGACGGCCGCAGCAGCGGCCTGACTTTCACGGAATCCCCATGGCGCTCAGTTTCATCAAAAAGGTCTTCACCTTCGGCAAGCCGGCTGAAGAACCTGTGCCCGCGACCGTGGAAAGGGAGCTGGAACCGCGTTCGCGCGACGAAGATCTGCCGGTTGCCGACGATCCGGTGCTGGCCGAGGAAATGTATACGGCCGGCGGGCCGGCTGCCGATATTGACGAGGGCGGAGTCGAGGCAGCGGTTGCTGAAGATGATGTCGAATCCGCAATCCTGCCCGCCGCCGACCAACTGAGCGATGTGGGTGTCGTGCCGTTATCGCTGCTGGAAGCTGAGGCGGCAGTGGAGGCCGCGCAAGATACCCCCCCTACCCTGCCGGGCGTCCCCCCCACAGGTGGGGGGACTAAGCAGCTGGATGCCGATCGCCAGACAATAGATGCGGAGAGTGAGTCTGCTGCTTCGGATGATTCAGTCGATGCGGCGGAAAACATTGCCACGAGTTTCCCCCCACCTGTGGGGGGGATGCCCGGCAGGGTAGGGGGGGAAGCCGCAGATCGCGAGTTTTCGGCCGAAACGCCGCTGCCGCCATCCGAGCCGATAGAATCGCCGCCGACCGTTGAGCCCATCCTCCCCAAAGGCTTCGCCACCGGCCCGAAGGTCGTCGAACCGGAACCGATTGTCCCGCAACCGAAACTCAGCTGGTTCCAGCGCCTGCGCAATGGCCTTGCACGTACCTCCTCGCAACTGACCGGCCAGATCACCGCGCTCTTCACCAAGCGCAAGCTCGACGACGACACGCTGCAGGATCTCGAGGACCTGCTGATTCAGGCCGATCTCGGCGTCGAGACCGCCATGCGCGTCACCGACACGCTCGCCTCCGAACGTTATGGCAAGGATGTGACCGGCGAGGATGTCAGCCGGATCATGGCGTCGGAAATCGCCAAGGTCCTGAAGCCGGTCGCCAAGCCGCTGCAGCTCGACCTCTCGCACAAGCCGCATGTCATCCTCGTCGTTGGCGTCAACGGCACTGGCAAGACGACGACGATCGGCAAGCTTGCGGCCAAACTTTCCGGCGCCGGGCTGAAGGTGATGCTGGCCGCCGGCGATACGTTCCGGGCGGCGGCGATCGAGCAACTGAAGATCTGGGCCGACCGGACGAAATCCGAATTCATCGGCACCAAGCTCGGCGCCGATGCCGCCGGCCTTGCCTATGATGCTTTCGAACAGGCAAAGGCGAAAAAATGCGACGTGCTGATCGTCGATACGGCCGGGCGCCTGCAGAACAAGGCAGAGCTGATGGCCGAGCTTGAGAAGATCGTGCGCGTGCTCGGCAAGCTCGATCCCGATGCGCCACATACCGTGCTGCAGACCCTCGATGCCACGACCGGGCAGAATGCGCTGAGCCAGGTCGAGATCTTCCGCAACGTCGCCGGCGTCAACGGGCTGATCATGACCAAGCTCGACGGCACGGCGCGCGGCGGCATCCTCGTCGCCATCTCCGCCAAGCACAAGCTGCCGGTCTATTTCATCGGCGTCGGCGAGGGCGTCGAGGATCTGGAGCCGTTCGAGGCCGAGGATTTTGCCCATGCCATTGCCGGACTTCCCCAATGATGCCACAGATATGCCGCCGAAAGCCTGCAGGGCACGGCCGGAAACAGTTTCCAGGAAAACAGGTTTGAAGAACGCATGAGTACCGAAAGCGATATCACCCCGTCTGCTGCCGACCGGCATCACCCGCTGCTGAAACTGGCGCTGGAACTCGGGCCGCTGCTGATCTTCTTCTTCGCCAATCTGCGCGGCCAGTGGCTGGTGGAGACGTTTCCTGCTCTTTCCGAATTGGGCGGACCGCTGTTCGTCGCGACCGGGCTCTTCATGGCGGCGACGATCATCTCGCTGATCGTTTCGAAGATCGTTCTCGGCCATCTGCCGATCATGCCTTTCGTATCCGGCATCGTCGTCGTCATCTTCGGCTCGCTGTCGATCTGGCTGCAGAACGAAACCTTCATCAAGATGAAGCCGACCATCGTCAACGCGCTCTTCGGGGTGGCGCTGCTCGGCGGGCTGGCCTTCGGCAAGTCGCTGCTCGGCTATGTCTTCAATGCCGCGTTCCAGCTCGATGCCGAGGGCTGGCGCAAGCTCACCATCCGCTGGGGCATCTTCTTTCTCTTCCTTGCCGTGCTGAACGAAGTCGTCTGGCGTAATTTTTCCGACGGTACCTGGGTCGCCTTCAAGGTCTGGGGCACGATGCCGATCACCATCATCTTCACGCTGGCGCAGATGCCGTTGGTGCTGAAGCATAGCGTCAACCTGGAAACGGACGGCGAGAAGTGAGCGCTGTCGATGCAGAGTCTCGCGTAAGACACCAGAATTTCTGGTTTGTCGCCTGCCTTGCGGTCCTGATCATTCAGGTCGTCGCCGAATATATGATGGGCCGCGTGCCGATCTGCGCCTGCGGCACTGTCAAGCTGTGGGAGGGCGGGGTCAATACCAGCGGCAATTCGCAGCATCTATCGGATTGGTACACGCCGTCACACATCATCCACGGCTTCCTGTTCTATGGGCTCGCGCATCTCATCCTGCGCGGCAAGCCGCTGGCGGCAAGGCTGCTGCTGGCGCTCGTCATCGAATCCGGCTGGGAGCTGCTCGAGAATTCACCTCTCATCATCGACCGTTACCGTACGGCGACGATCGCGCTCGATTATTACGGCGACAGCATTCTGAATTCGGCGATGGACACCGTCTTCATGTGCGTCGGCTTCTTCTTCGCGCGGCGCGCGCCGGTGGCGCTGACGGTAGCGATCGCCATCTTCTTCGAGATTTTCACCGGCTACATCATCCGCGACAACCTGACGCTCAACGTGGTGATGCTGATCTGGCCTGTGGAGGCGATCAAGGTCTGGCAGAGCGGGCTTTAAGGCTTCTTTGTCAGATAAAACCCCTCCCCAACCCTCCCCACAAGGGGGAGGGACTAACTCGTGGCATCGCCTCGCAAACCAGACCAACTGCACACTGGACGTTCGATAGGACGCACGGCAAGAGCCGCACGTTAAGTCCCTCCCCCTTGTGGGGAGGGGTCTTCGAGCAATCGTTACGAAGCCGGCTTCCCGAGCGCCTTTTCCATCGCTGGAAAAAGCCCTTCCTTCAGGCTGATATCGTCGAAGGGTCCGACGCGCTTGTAGAGGATCGTGCCGTCAGGCCCGACTAGATAGCTTTCCGGAATGCCGTAGACACCCCAGTCGATCGCTGCCTTGCCGTTCGGATCGATGCCGATCGCCTGGTAGGGGTTGCCGAGCTCGCCGAGGAAACGCAGGGCGTTGTCGCTCTGGTCCTTGTAGTTGATGGCGACGATGTTCAGCCGTCCGTCTTTTGCCAGTTCTTTCAATATCGGATGTTCTTCCCGGCAGGGGAGGCACCATGAGGCAAAGACGTTGACGAGGGTCAGCTTGCCCTTGATTGCCGCATCGGTCAGCGCCGGCAGGTTGGCGCCGTCGAGCGGCGGCAGGTTCAGCGCCGGCGCCTTGGTGCCGATCAGGGCGGAGGGAATTTCGGCGATGTTCTTGCCATGGAAATCCTGGTCGTAGAGCATCTTTGCGGCCGTGGCCGCAATGCCGCCGAAGACGACGAGCGGCAGCAGCGCCAATGCGTAACGGCTCAGCCCGCGCGGCTTGGCGACGGTGTTTTCCGGCGTGTCGTTCATTCGCCATCCCCCACACCGACGTTGGGGCGCGCCGAACGGCGGCGGATGCCGGCAGCCTCAAGGGCTGCAAGTTCCCTGCGGCGGGCGCGGCCGTCGGCCCAGGTCCAGACCGTGACGACGATCGTTACCAGGGCTGCAAAGCCATAGGAAGCGTAGACGTAGAAGGCATGCGTCACGGCTATTCCTCCCGGCTCGCCATGCGGGCGGCAAGACGGCGCTGGGCGGCAATGCGGCGGCGCCAGATCTCGTTCCTCATTGCCATGATGTGCAGGGTGAAGAACAGCAGGGTGAAGGCGATCGCCATGACAAAGAGCGGCCGCAGAAATTCCGGATCGATCGCCGGCCCACCGAGGCGCAGCACGCTTGCCGATTGGTGCAGCGTGTTCCACCACTCGACCGAGAATTTGATGATCGGAATATTGACGAAGCCGACGAGGATGAGCACGGCGCTGACGCGCGCGGCCTTCGACGGATCGTCGATGGCACGGCTGAGCGCAATCAGCCCGAGATACATCAGGAAGAGAACGAAGACGGAGGTCAGCCGCGCATCCCAGACCCACCAGGTGCCCCACATCGGCTTGCCCCAGAGCGAGCCGGTGACGAGTGCAAGCAGGGTAAAGGCGGCGCCGATCGGGGCTGCGGCCTTGGCGGAGACATCGGCCAGCGGATGGCGCCAGACCAGAGTGCCGATCGCCGAGGCGCTCATGATCGTATAGCACATCATCGAAAGCCAGGCCGAGGGCACATGCACATACATGATGCGCACGGTCTCGCCCTGCTGGTAATCGCCTTCGGTGGCGAAGCTCAGATAGAGGCCGGCCGCGAAACAGAGGGCGGTGATGCCGGCGAGCCACGGAATGGCGCGCGCCGCCAGCGCCAGAAACCGCGTCGGGTTGGCGAGATCGCTGAATTTGCTGATCGAAAGGCTGGTTTGGCTCATGACCGTTTCCTTACCTTGATCCGGCTTTTCCCGCAATCGAATGGCTCATCAATCCGCTGTGTTTCGCAGCGCCAGGGCGGCGGCTGCCGGGCCGATGACGGCAAAGAAGAGTGTCAGCGCAATGAGAATCAGGAAGGGTGGCAGGAAGGGGGCGGGATCCTCGACTGCGGCATAGGTGGCGCTGACGCCGAAGATCAGCACCGGGATGGTCAGCGGCAGCACGAGGATCGAGACCAGCAGGCCGCCGCGGGGCAGCGCCACGGCAACGGCAGCACCCACGGCGCCGATGAAGGTGATGGCAGGCGAACCGACCAGCAGCGTCAGCATCGTGGCAGCAATCGCCGTCTCGTCCATGTTCATGAAGAGGCCGAGCAGCGGCGAGGCGATGACCAGCGGCAGGCTGGTGGCCGTCCAATGGGCGAAGCATTTGACCAGCACGGTGAGGACGAGCGGCGTTTCCTGCATCAGCATCAAGTCGAGCGATCCGTCGTCGCGCTCGGCCTGGAACAGGCGGTCGAGGCCGAGAAGGGCGGCAAGCAGGGCGCCGATCCAGACGATGGCGGGGCCGATGCGCGACAGCAGTTTGAGATCGGGGCCGACGCCGAAGGGAATGACGGCGACGATGGTCAGGAAGAACAGCACGCCGATCAGTGCACCGCCGCCGGCGCGGATCGAGAGTTTCAGGTCGCGGAGGAAGAGGGCGGTCATGCGGAGCACTCGTTGCGAGGATGTGAGAAAGACCCCTCACTGTGAGCGGAGAAAAACCCCTCCCCAACCCCTCCCCACAAGGGGGAGGGGCTAAGTCGCAGCCCGCAATGGCGGTCAAAAGCCAAGATCTCGCAAGCTGTTATCGTTCTGCGGACTGCAAGGATGAGGTTTGCATGAGGCAGCGCGGCATCATAGCCCCTCCCCCCTGTGGGGAGGGGTTGGGGAGGGGTTTTCACGCCATACCCGTAAACCATCATCCCCATACCCCCGCATCGACCCCGGCAAAGCCCGTCATCTTCAATTCCTGCGAATTCCTCAGCCCCAGCGGTTGATGCGTTGCCGCCAGCACGATGCCGCCCTTTGTCTGATGCGCTTCAATCAAATCGGCAAGCAGCCGGTCGGCGCTGGCATCGAGTGCGGCGGTCGGCTCGTCGAGGATCCAGACTGGGCGGTGGGCAACGAGCAGCTTGGCGAAAGCCATCCGGCGCTGCTGGCCGGCGGAGAGATAACCGAAGGGAAGGTGGGCGATGCCGGCAAGACCGACGGCGTCAGTGGCGTCCTCGATGGAATGGGCGGCGGCGGAGCCTGTATTGCCGAGAAAGGTGCGCCAAAAATCGAGGTTTTCTGCAACTGTAAGTTCACTCTTCATCGCATTTCGATGGCCAAGGTAGTGGCTGACCTCGCCGGGATGCCTGCCTCCCGGGCTCTCTTCGTCGCAGAAGATGACAGTGCCTTTTTCCGGCCTGAGGAGGCCCGCGACGACGCGCAGCAAAGTCGACTTTCCCGATCCGTTTCTTCCCGTGAGGACAAGCGCCTTGCCGGCTGCCAAGTGAAAGGAAATGTTAACGAAAATGAGATCTTCACCGCGCCTTGCAGCCAGATTGTCGGCAGTGAGATGCATGCGGCGGCTCTTTCCTGGTTTCGGCCTGCGGCGGTCAAAAAATGTCCGATTTTGACCGTGCTCGGGTATGGCAAGTTTTTAGGAAATTATCTATAAGACCTGCAACCACGCCAGCGGTCGGCGTGAATTTCATCCTTGCGCCGAACTTGGAGCGTCTGTTCCACGTGCGGACAGCGGAAATGGCCGTACCCGCATCCTGATGTGCATTAAGTGCATAGGCGTTCGCACGACTGTGTTGGCTATCAGAAACGGGGTCTCTCGTGTCTAAATCTCTTGACAGTTTCAATTGTCGTTCCACGCTTTCCGTCAACGGGAAGGACTATGTCTATTACAGCCTGCCTAAGGCTGAGGCAAACGGTCTGGCCGGCGTGTCGAAGCTTCCCTATTCGATGAAGGTGCTGCTCGAAAACCTGTTGCGCTTCGAAGACGGCCAGTCGGTCACCAAGGAGCACATCCTGGCCGTTGCCGAATGGCTCAACAATAAGGGTGCCGTCGAAAACGAGATCGCCTATCGCCCGGCGCGCGTGCTGATGCAGGACTTCACCGGCGTTCCCGCCGTCGTCGATCTTGCCGCGATGCGCGACGCGATGGTGTCGCTCGGCGGCGATCCCGAGAAGATCAACCCGCTCGTTCCGGTCGACCTCGTCATCGACCATTCCGTCATCGTCGATGAATTCGGCACGCCGCAGGCTTTCGCCAAGAACGTGGAGCTGGAATACCAGCGCAACGGCGAGCGCTACCGCTTCCTGAAGTGGGGCCAGCAGGCCTTCAAGAATTTCCGCGTCGTGCCTCCCGGCACCGGCATCTGTCATCAGGTCAATCTCGAATATCTCGGCCAGACCGTCTGGACCAAGGAAGAGGACGGCGAGACGATCGCCTATCCCGACACATGCGTCGGCACCGACAGCCACACGACGATGATCAACGGTCTCGGCGTTCTCGGCTGGGGTGTGGGCGGTATCGAAGCGGAAGCTGCGATGCTCGGCCAGCCGGTCTCGATGCTGCTGCCCGAAGTCATCGGCTTCAAGCTGACCGGCAAGCTCAAGGAAGGCGTCACGGCGACCGACCTCGTTCTCACCGTCGTGCAGATGCTGCGCAAGAAGGGCGTCGTTTCGAAGTTCGTCGAATTCTTCGGCCCCGGCATGGACAACATGCCGCTCGCCGACCGCGCGACAATCGGCAACATGGGCCCGGAATACGGCGCGACCTGCGGCTTCTTCCCGGTCGACGGCGAAACCATCAACTACCTCACAATGTCCGGCCGCACGCATGACCGGATCGCCCTTGTCGAAGCCTATTCGAAGGCGCAAGGCATGTGGCGTGAGGGCGACGGTTCCGAGCTCGTCTTCACCGATAAGCTGGAACTCGATCTTAGCGACGTCGTGCCGTCGATGGCCGGCCCGAAGCGTCCGGAAGGCCGCATCTCGCTCGAGAACATCGCGACCGGCTTCGCCGGCTCGATGGACGCGGATTACAAGAAGCCCGGCCAGCTGAATAACCGCTATGCCGTCGAAGGCATGGATTTCGATCTCGGCCATGGCGACGTGGCGATCGCTGCCATCACATCGTGCACCAACACCTCCAACCCGTCAGTGCTGATCGCCGCCGGCCTTCTTGCCCGCAACGCCGTTGCCAAGGGACTGAAGACGAAGCCGTGGGTGAAGACTTCTCTGGCGCCGGGAAGCCAAGTCGTCGGCGAATATCTCGCCAAGTCGGGCCTGCAGGCCGATCTCGACAAGCTTGGCTTCAACCTCGTCGGCTTCGGCTGCACCACCTGCATCGGCAATTCCGGCCCGCTGCCGGCACCGATCTCGAAGACGATCAACGACAAGGGCCTTATCGTTTCCGGCGTTCTCTCCGGCAACCGTAACTTCGAAGGCCGTATCTCGCCCGACGTGCAGGCGAACTACCTCGCATCCCCGCCGCTCGTTGTCGCTTACGCGCTTGCCGGCACGGTGCAGAAGGATCTGACCAAGGAGCCGATCGGCGAGGACGAGAGCGGCAACCCGGTCTATCTCAAGGACATCTGGCCGACCTCTAAGGAAGTCCAGGAATTCATCCTGAAATACGTGACCCGCGAGCTCTACGAACGCAAGTATGCCGATGTCTTCAAGGGCGACGTCAACTGGCAGGCCGTTCAGATCCCGCCGGGCCAGACCTATGCCTGGGACGACGATTCGACCTATGTGCAGAACCCGCCCTACTTCGTCGGCATGGGCAAGAAGGGCACCGGCGTCTCCGACATCAAGGGCGCGCGGGTTCTCGGCCTGTTCGGCGACAAGATCACCACCGACCACATCTCGCCGGCCGGTTCGATCAAAGCGGCATCGCCAGCCGGTGCCTACCTCATCGACCACGACGTCGCCGTTGCCGACTTCAACCAGTACGGCACGCGCCGCGGCAACCATGAAGTGATGATGCGCGGCACCTTCGCCAATATCCGCATCCGCAACCACATGCTCGGCCCAAACGGCAAGGAAGGCGGCTACACCATCCATTACCCGTCGAAGGAAGAGACCTCGATCTACGACGCCGCGATGCAGTACAAGCAGGAAGGCGTGCCGCTCGTCATCTTCGCCGGTGTCGAATACGGCAACGGCTCTTCGCGCGACTGGGCTGCCAAGGGCACCAACCTGCTCGGCGTCAGGGCTGTGATCGCCCAGTCCTTCGAGCGCATCCATCGCTCGAACCTCGTCGGCATGGGCATCATCCCCTTCGTCTTCGAAGAGGGCACGACCTGGCAGAGCCTCGGCCTCAAGGGCGATGAACTCGTCACCATCGAAGGTCTGGAAAAGATCAAACCGCGCGAGAAGAAGATTGCCAGGATCACCTATAGCGACGGCACTGTGAAGGAGGTTCCGCTGCTGTCGCGCGTCGACACGCTCGACGAGGTGATCTACCTCAACAATGGCGGCATCCTGCAGACGGTTCTGCGCGATCTCGCTGCCTGATTTTTTAAGAGATGCGCGTGATAATAGCCGCCGGAGAGCAATCTCCGGCGGCTTTTCTTTGATGCGGACAGTATTTGGACGGGCTCACGATGATTTGTTTTACGCAGGTTCCGGTCGGGCTAGGTCTCACCCGTTCGTGACTTTCCGTTTGGACCCCGAGGGATTATTCGTACGTTCATATCAGCGCCCCGGTTCAAACATGCCGCCGGCGCTGAAAAAGAGGTGCAGGTGAATGTCCCCCCGTTTTTTGATTCCGCTGATTGCCGGCGTTGTTCTCTCAGGCCCGCTGCAGGCCGAAGACGGTACGCCGAAAGGTGTCGTCGAACTCTTCACGTCTCAGGGCTGCTCCTCCTGTCCTCCCGCTGATGCCGCTTTCCGCAAGCTGGTGAACCAGGGCGATGTTATCGCGCTCGCCTACCATGTCGACTACTGGAATTATCTCGGCTGGGCCGATACGCTGAGCTCCAAGGAAAACACCGAGCGGCAGTATGGCTATGCCAGGACGATGGGCCGCAGCAACGTCTATACGCCGCAGGCGATCGTCAACGGACGCGGCCATCTGGCCGGCGCCGATCTCAGCGGTATCAACAGCAAGATCGACACCTTTAGCAGCGAAGGCAACGGGCTGACCGTTCCGATCAGTGCCGCGATGCGCGGCGACGAGTTGGAGATCAAGATCGGCGCGGGACAGGGCAAAGCCAATGTCGTGATGGTCTATTTCGATAAGGAAAAGACGATCGACGTCGAAAAGGGTGAGAACAGCGGCCAGAAGATCTCCTATCTGCACAGCGTCACCAATGTCGAAACCGTCGGCATGTGGGACGGCAAGGCAACGAGTCTGACGTTGCCGGCAAGCGTCCTGCAGCGGCCGCAGCTCGAGGGCTGCGCCATCCTGCTGCAATCGGCGACCGCAGACGGCGATCCGGCTGCGATCCTTGGCGCGACCGTAGTGATGGCTGGCAAAAATATCTGAGATTCCATCCGCTTTCGGATGAAGTTCTGGGCGGCCCGGCCGAACGTATTCGGGGCTGGGGTTAAGGTCGATACGCTCCGCCGGGCCCTTTGGCGCGCTGGCGCCAAACTGGAATGCATAAATCTCCTGCAAATGAGGCGCTGTTTTGACTGAAATGCGGCGCTGCGGAGAAAGCGTCGGCCTGCCCGGCGTCCTTGCGCGAGAGACGCGCGGCGCTGCAGTGCGGCTGAATGTGACGGCCGGCGCTCTTGCAATTTGCAGCAGCTCGGGCAAACTGTCACTCTCCTGTCACAAGCGGAGGCCTCGGGAGACTGATGACAGATCAGCCGGATTTGCGACACGGCGAGAGCCGCTCCGTCGACAATAGTTCCTCAGTCGTCGTCGATCTCAGGGAATACAGACAAAGCAAGGATCCGCTTCCGGTGACCTTCCAGCGGCGCGAGCTGGACGCGATCCTCTGGATCTACGGCCGGATGGTCGGTGATGGTGACTGGCGCGACTACGCCATTGATCATCTGAAGGACAGGGCGGTTTTTTCCGTTTTCAAGCGTTCCGGCGAAATGCCGCTCTTCCGCATCGAGAAAAACCCGAAGCTCGCCGCCAAGCAGGGCGCCTATTCCGTGATCAACACCAACGGCACCATCCTGAAGCGCGGTCACGAGTTGAACCAAGTGCTGAAGGTGTTCGACAAGGCCCTGAAGCTGGTCGACAAATAAAGCGCGTCGCGCTTTAAGTCTCTGTTTTATGCATGTCGTTATCCCAAAACCGTTGCACACTTTTGGGCGACATGCATTAAGCCGCATCAGCCGGCAAACAGCGTGCCGGGATAGACGGACGGATCCGGATCGCTCGTCATGGCTTCGCCGAGCGCGCGCTGCATGAACATCGTGTCCAGCCAGCGGCCATGCTTATAGCCGGTGCCCTTCATCAGACCGACTTCCTCGAAGCCGGCTGCGCGATGAAGCGCGATCGAGGCCGGGCTGGCGCCGCCGATGACGGCTGCCATCTGACGAAAACCGAGTCCGGTGCAGCGGTCGATCAGTTCGGCAAGCAACGCCTTGCCGATGCCCCGGCCGCGGACCTCAGGCGCCAGATAGATCGAATCCTCGACCAGCCAGCGATAGGCAGGACGCGTGCGAAACGCCGAGGCATAGGCGTAGCCGAGCAGGGTTCCATCCGCATCGACCGCGGCGATATAGGGATATTGCTGGCTGACGATGGCCGCAAAACGTTGCGCCAGCTCGGCCTCGGACGGCGGCACGATCTCATAGCTCGCGACGCCGTTCAGGACCGATTCGCGATAGATATCGGCAATGGCGGGAATATCGGCTTGCGTGGCATCGCGCAGGAGGAAGGACATTTTGGCGGCAGATCCATTGGGGAGCATATCTCTTCCTAGAGCCTTTCCGGGTTAGATTGAAGCATTCTGTTGGCTCAAACGGAGTCGGATGGTCGACCGGCCGGCGCGCGTCGTAGCCCAGCTCTACGGCCAAGCCGGCCGGTCGATCAGCCGGCCCGTTTCAGCCAACCCGAAGGGCCGGGCATCTTTCCGCCAGGATCAAAGGCGATCGGCTCGGACGTACCTTGGGGTATGCCCTTCGCCAATCGCCTCTGCCCTGACGAAAACCTGCTCCGGCAGAATGCTGCAATCTAATCCGGAAAGGCTCTAAAACCATCCCGCGAAAGCCTGCGCAACAAAAAAGGCGGCCGAAGCCGCCTTTTCGATCTCAGTCTGCCCTGCTTATTTACGGTTGCCCATGAACTGCAGCAGGAACATGAAGAGGTTGATGAAGTCGAGATAGAGCGTCAGCGCGCCCATGATCGCCTTGCGGCCGGCGACGGCGACGTCATCGGCTTCCAGGTACAATTCCTTGATCCGTTGCGTATCATAGGCGGTGAGGCCTGCGAAGATCAGCACGCCGAGTACCGAGATCGCGAACTGCACGGCGGATGACGCCAGGAAGATGTTGACCAGCGAAGCGATGATCAGGCCGAACAGACCCATGATCAGGAACGAGCCCATCGCCGACAGGTTACGCTTCGTCGTGTAGCCGTAAAGCGACAGCGCGCCGAAAGAGGCGGCGGTGACGAAGAAGGTCTGCACGACGCTCTGGCCCGTATAGATCAGGAAGATCGACGAGAGCGACAGGCCGACGAGCGCGGCATAGACCGCAAAGGTCGTCTGGGCGGCGGCCACCGTCATCGAATTGATCCGGAAGCTCAGGAAGAACACCAGAGCCAGCGGCGCCAGAATGACCACCCACTTCAGCGGGCTCACATAGATCGCCTGACCGAAAGCGGTCAGTTCGCCATTGGCGAAGGCGAGTTGGAACGACAGATATGCGGCCACACCGGTGATCGCCAGGCCCAGCGCCATCAGGTTGTAGACCTTGAGCATATAAGCGCGCAGGCCTTGATCAATCATCTCGCCGGTCTGAACGCGGCTTTGATAGTTACGAAGATCAGCCATAGTTTCCTCTTACAAGCTCCGATGGAAATACGGTGTCGGGGTTTTCGACCCGGGCGCCGCTGCGGAGCTCCAGCATGCCTGCGAACAATATGAGGCTTTCGCCCATTGCAAACAAGAGGCTTGCAAAGCCTCGGCCGGTTAAATCGCCGTAAGGTGAAGGGTTTGAGTGCCGCTGACTGGTCAAAGCTCGCGCAAAACGGGGGCCGCCTTCTGTCCAAGGATGCGCCAGGTACCGATCAGGCCGATGCCGACGGTTAGGATGAGCGCGGTCACAAGCGTCAGTCCGGCCACGTCGGGCAGAAAGGTCGAGGGCAGCCGCATGATGCGGGCGACGATGAACCAGGCGGCAACCCCGCCGGCGATCAGCGCGAAGATCGCAGTTGCGAGGCCGAGGATCAGATATTCGTAGCTGAAGGCGCGGATCAGCATGGCGCGCGTGGCGCCGAGCGTCTTCAGCACCACCGCGTCGTGGGTGCGCGCCCGGTTTCCGGCGGCAAGCGCGCCGGCAAGGACGAGGATCGAGGCGATGAGGGCGACGGAGGCTGCGGCGCGGATCGCGGTCGCCAGCTGTGCGACCAGCTGGTTGACGATATCGATCGCGTCCTTGACGCGCACGCTGGTGATCGTCGGATAGGTGTTGGTGACCGATTTCAGGATCGCGGCATCTTCCGCCGGTGTCGAAGAGGGATCTGTCAGGGTCGCCAGCCACGCATGCGGGGCGCCGCGGAAGGTATTCGGCGAGAAGACCATGACGAAATTGATCGACAGCGATTCCCACTCGACGCGGCGCAGACTGGCGATCTTCGCGGTGATGTTGCGGCCGAGCACATTGACGGTGACCGTATCGCCGATCTTGAGGCCGAGCTCATGCGCCTCTTCCGAGGAGAAGGAGACGAGCGGCTCGCCGCTGTAATCCTTGTCCCACCATTTGCCTTCGGTGAGGGCGGCGTTCTCCGGCAGGGTTTCGGCATAGGTGATGCCGCGGTCGCCGTTCAGCACCCAGCGGCCGGCTGCCGGCACGTTCATCTTGGTGACGTCCTCGCCGTTGAAGGCGATGATCCGGCCGCGCAGCATCGGCACCTCGACGAGCTTGCCCTGCGGCGCCTGCGCCTGGACGAGATCGCGGAAGGCATCGACCTCGGCGCTCTGGATATCGACGAAGAAGAAGTTCGGCGCACCCTCGTTCATCCGGTCGGTCAGCTGCCGGCGCAGGTTCCCGTCGATCAGCGTCAGGGTTACCAGCAATGCCAGGCCAAGGCCGAGCGAGAGGACGACCGAGGGCGTCAGTGCGCCGGGGCGGTGGATGTTGCCGATCGCCAGCCGCAGCGCCGGCGAATTGACGCGCGGGCTGCGGCGCGCGAGCCAGGCGATCAGCGCGGCGACCAGACGCAGGACGACGAAGGCGAAGACGATCGCGCCGACGAAGACGACGGCGATGAAGCGGTCATAGGCGGTAAGGATGGCAAGGCCGGCAAGGCCGGCCATGAACAGGGCGGCAAGCAGAATATAGGGCCAGGAAGGCAGGCGACGGGCCTCGAAGCCTTGCTCGCGGAAGAGGGCCGTCGCCGGCACTTCGCGGGCGTGGCCGAGCGGCAGGATGGCGAAGGCGAGCGTCGTCAGGATGCCGAAGAGCGTGGCGAGCAGCAGGGCGCCGGGATAAAGGGTCGGCGCAGTCGAGACCGGCAGAAATTGCGCCAGAAACTGGGCGGCGAAGATCGGCGACAGGGCGCCGATGACGAGGCCTATCAGGATGCCGCCGAGAGCGATGATGGCAATCTGGAAGAGGTAGATCAGAACGACGACCTGCGCCGGCGCACCGAGACATTTGAAGGTGGCGATGGTGGTGCGCTTGGAATCGAGGAAGGCGCGCACCGCATTGGCGACACCGACGCCGCCGACGATCAGTGCGGTGAGGCCGACCAGGGTCAGGAACTGCGAGAAGCGAGTGATATTTTCGGTGAGAGAGGGCGCGGCACGGTCGCTGGTGCGGATCGCCCAGCCGGCGGCGGGGAATTCCTTGGAGGCGCGCGCCTGGATGCCCGACATCGCGCCCTTGTCGTTCAGCCTGATCTTGTAGGCATGTTCGACCAGGCTTCCGGTCTGGATCAGTCCGGAGGCTTGGAGCGCCTGGCGGCTGACGAGCAGACGCGGCGCAAAGCCAAAACCTTCCGACAGCGCATCCGGCTCGGTCTTCACCGTGCCGGTGATGCTGAGCTTGACGTTGCCGAGCAGCAACTCGTCGCCGACGGCAAGCCCGAGCCGATCGAGAAGGAGGGGCGCTGCGACCGCGCCATAGGTGCCGCTTTGGCTGGAAAGCAGCGCTGCAAGCGGATAGTCCGGCTCGGCCACGAACTTGCCGTAGAGCGGGTAGGCTTCATCGACGGCCTTGACCTCGACCAGCGCCTGATCGGAACCGTCGGGCTTGCGGGCCATCGAGCGCAGGCCTGTCGACACTGAAAGGGTGCCGAGGCCTTCGAGGAAACCGATTTCCTGAGGCGTGGCTTCGCGGTTGTTGAGTTCGAAGCGGACGTCGCCGGCCAGCAGCTCCTGCCCCTGCGAGGCGATCGTGTCGGTGATCGACTGCGAAACGGAATTGACGGCGGCAATGGCGCCGGTGCCGAGCGCGATGCAGGCAAGGAAGATGTAGAAGCCGCGGATGCCGCCGCGCAGCTCGCGCAGGGCCAGGCGAAAAGCGAGCGAGACGCGTGGCGTGACGATCCTCATGCGATCGCCGCTTCGCTACGGCGGGCGGCGCTGTCGCTCTCGATCCTGCCGGAGCGGACGCGGACCTGGCGCGAGCATCGGTTTGCAAGCGAGACGTCATGGGTGACGAGAAGCAGGGTCATGCCGCGTTCGGCCTGCTTGGAGAACAAGAGGTCGGCGATCTGGCGGCCGGTCTCGGTATCGAGATTGCCGGTCGGTTCGTCGGCGATCAGCAGGGCCGGCGACGGGGCGAGCGCCCTGGCAATCGCCACGCGCTGCTGTTCGCCGCCGGAAAGCTGGCCGGGATAGTGGTTCAGCCGCTCGCCAAGGCCGACCGATTTCAGCTCGCGATGAGCGATCTCGAAGGCGTTGCCGACATTGGCGAGTTCGAGCGGCACGGCGACGTTTTCCAACGCCGTCATATTGGCAATCAGGTGAAAGGACTGAAAGACGATGCCGATGTTGCGGCCGCGGAAATCGGCGACCTGGTCCTCGCTCAACGCGTGGAGCGGCGTGTCATTGATGTTGATCTCGCCGCTGTCGAGCTTCTCCAGCCCGGCAAGAACCATCAGCAGGGTGGATTTGCCGGAACCGGAAGGGCCGACGATGCCGACGGATTCGCCGGCCGCGATATCGAGATCGATGCCCTTCAGCACATGGACGGAGGCGGCTGCGCTGCCAAGGGTCAGATCGGCGCCCTTCAACTCGATAATGGTTTTTGCCAACAGAAATCGCCCTATATAAGTCCGTAATGGAAAGGCCGCATAACGGCACCTCGCCAATCTAGGGAAACCAGGATGAGATTTAAAGTTGCCGCCCTTCAATTCACCGTCATCGCCGTCTCGCTGATCCTTGCCACTGCCGCCGATGCCCGGACGATCAATCTCGTCGGTTTTGGGGATAGTTTGATGGCGGGCTATCAGCTGCCGCCCGGCGACGGCTTTCCGGAAAAGCTGCAGACGGCCCTGAAGGCGAAGGGGCTCGACGTCACCATTGCCAATGCCGGGGTCTCCGGCGACACGACGACAGGCGGGCTTGCGCGTATCGACTGGTCGGTACCCGACGGCACCGATGGCGTCATTCTCGAGCTTGGCGCCAACGATGCGCTGCGCGGCATTCCGCCGGAGGAGAGCGAGAAGAATCTCGATCAGATGATTGCCCGGCTAAAGGATCGCGGGATTGCCGTGCTGCTCGCCGGTATCATAGCGCCGCCGAACATGGGGGCGGATTATGCCGCGCGGTTTAACCCGATCTATCAGAAACTCTCGGAAAAACATGGGCTTCCGCTCTATGCCTTCTTCCTCGACGGCGTCGCGCTGGAGGCGGGGTTGAAGCTCGACGACGGCATGCATCCGAACGCGAGAGGTGTCGACGTTATGGTCGAAAAGATGGAGCCTGCTGTCACAAATTTCGTCGAAGCGATTTCTTCTGTGAAGAAATAGGGGCTTGCGCGGTTGTTGATTGCATGATTCCGTGTGAGCACCTGCAAAAGATTCGGGGAGTGCTCGTGATGCCGAGACTTTTTACCGCCCTCGAAATTCCGCGCAATGCGGCGATGAGTCTTTCATTGCTGCGCGGCGGCCTCCCCGGAGCACGGTGGATCGATGTGGAGAATTACCACATTACCCTGCGCTTCATCGGTGATGTCGACGGCCGCACGGCCGATGAAATCGTTGAACGCCTCGACCGGATCGACCGGCCGGAATTCCAGTTCCGGCTCGAAGGCATCGGTTCGTTCGGGTCGAAGAAACCGCATTCGGTCTGGGCCGGCGTCTCGCCATCGCCTGAAATGCATGCGCTGCAGGGCGAGATCGAGCGCATCTGCCAGCGCATCGGCCTGCCGCCCGATCCCCGCAAATTCATGCCGCATGTGACGCTGGCGCGGCTCAAATCCTCGCGGCTCGATGATGTCGTGCAATATCTGGCGGGACGCGGCAACTTCCACACCGCAACGTTCACTGCACCGCGCTTCGTGCTGCTTTCGTCGCGCGAATCGGTCGGTGGAGGGCCTTACCTCACCGAGGAAGTTTTCCCGCTGCACGAGGCACGCTCGACGCCCAGCGTTTCGAGCAGCCTGCAGCAGCCGGTCAAGAGCCTGGTGTAGACCAGCTCGAAACCTTCAGGGCCGCCATAATAGGGATCGGGGATATCCTCTCCCGTTCCCAGCGCGGCATCACCGAAAAGGTGGATATTCGCCCCAGGCGGTGTGCTCTTTTCGAGCGCCGCCAGGTTGTCTCGGTCCATGGCGAGGATCAGATCGAAATCCCTGAGATCCCTCGCCCTGATGCAGCGCGCGCGCTGCCCCGATATGTCGATGCCGTGACTTTTCGCGGTGGCGATCGAACGCCGATCGGGCGGCTCGCCTTCATGCCAGCCGCCAGTGCCGGCGGAATCGATCGTAAAATCGCCGGTCAACCCCGCCTTGGCGACAAGATGGCCAAAAATTCCCTCCGCGAGCGGAGAACGGCATATATTGCCCATGCAAACGAAGAGGATGCTGATGCGTTTCATCGGTAACCTGTCGACAGAGAAGAGGATCATGGCATGAAAATGGAAAGACTGGAACGGACAGCGGCCGAGGCTGAACTGACCGAGCTTCCGGGCTGGGCGCTCAATGATGCGGGTTCTTCGATATCGAAGACGTTCAAGTTCGCAAATTTCGTCGAGGCTTTCGGCTTCATGACGCAGGCAGCACTCGCGGCCGAGAAGCTCAACCACCATCCCGAATGGTTCAACGTCTATTCCAGGGTGGATGTGACGCTGAACACGCATGATGCCGGCGGACTGACGGAGCTGGATTTCAAGCTCGCCAAAGCCATGGAAAAGGCTGCGGCGCGCCGTATTGTCTGAAAGCGAGGTCGATTGAAAGGGGTCGATTGAAAGACTGGGCGCCGTCACCATATGTTCGCATGGACAAAAGGGATGCAGGGATGGACGAGGTCAAATTCGGGGAAATCCTCTTGCCGGGCGACGAGGACACCCAGAGCCGACGCGAGAAAACCGTCAGGCAGAAATTCTGGCCGACGTTTCGGCGGGCGGTGCGGCAGATTCCCTTCTCGCGCGATGTCGTCGCCGGTTTCTATTGCGCGCTCGATCCGCAGACGCCGACCAAGGTGCGCGGCGTGCTGCTTGCAGCACTCGCCTATTTCGTCATGCCGATCGACATGATCCCGGATGTTTTCGCCGTCATCGGTTTTTCCGACGACATCGCCGTGCTCTCGGCCGCCTTCGCCATGGTGCGCGGCCACATCCGCCCGGGCCACTACGAAGCGGCCGACCGCGTTCTCGCCGATCGACCCGAAGAAGCAATGAAGACGATCTAAAGCGCGTCCGCTGCACACTTTTGGGCGACATGCATCAGGCGATTTCGCGTTCCAGCACCTTGCGGAGCTTGCCGAAGGCAAGCCGAATACGTGACTTCACCGTGCCGAGCGGCAGCCCGGTTGATTCGGCGATCTCCGAATGCGATTGACCGAGGAAGAAGGCGGCGCGCAGCATGTCGCGCTGTTCCTCCGGCAATTGACCGACGGCCGCGCGTATCTTGGCGTCGCGATCGTCATTGGCGATGATCTCTTCCGCGCCGATATCACCCGGCGGCTGCAGGGCCGGATCGGTCTCGTCGAAGATGCGGGTATTGGCGCGGCGCCGCATGTCGATGCGGCGATTGCGGGCAATGCGGAAAAGCCAGGTCGAGAGGGACGATCGCGTGGCATCGTAAAGTCCTGCCTTGTGCCAGAGCACGATCATGATCTCCTGGACCAGTTCCTCGGCCTCGCCTGATGTCATCTTCTGGCGCATCAGCCAGGCCTTCAGGCGAGGGGCGAAATAGTCGAACAGGATGGAAAAGGCCTGCTGGTCGCGATCGTCCGCGACGGCCTTGGCGAGGGCAGCGAAACGCTGTCTTTCCTCGGCATCCATATCCCCTCACCAGCCCCCTGCGGCAATAATTTCGTCCCGGATTTCCAAGTCTTAATGAGGTACAACGGATTTGCGAAACGTCAAACTCTTGCCTGAATCTTTGTGTCTTAAATTCAGCCGAACGGACGGCCAGTGCCATCGGGGCACGATGTCGCGGCCGATACCGTCAAAGGTGCGAAAATTGACACTCGAGCTGAAATGACACAGGCAGATACAAATCGCAGCTATTGTTGACCATTTGGTAACCTGAATTAAGTCAAAATAAAGCAGATCGTGATTATGCGGCGCCCGCTATGATCGCTTCGGGCCTTGAATCGCAAGAACCGGCAGGAATCCATGTTTGTAAAAAGTATCGTATCCGCTCTCGCACTCACCCTTGTTATGGCCGGAGTTGCGGAAGCGCAGCAGGCCGCGCCGAACCGCATCCAGCAGTTCCAGGCATGGGGCGCCTACTCCTACAAGTCGGGCAACAGCACCGTCTGCTACGTGCTGTCCGTTCCGACGGCAAAGCAGCCGGCAAGCGTCGACCACGGCGACAATTTCTTCATCGTCTCTCAGCGCCCCGGCCAGAACATCTCCTACGAGCCGCAGGCGATGATGGGCTACACGGTCAAGGAAAATTCGAAGATCAACGTCGTCATCGACAACAAGACCTTCGTGATGTTCACCAAGGACAAGGCCGGCTGGGTCGAGAATGCGGCCCAGGAGCCAGCCCTCGTCGCCGCGATGAAGACCGGTCACTCGATGACGGTGAATGCCGTTTCGCGCAAGGGCACTGGCACCTCCTACAGCTATTCGCTCTCGGGTATTTCGGCTGCGCTGAAGCAGATCGAAACCTGCAAGTAAGCGGTCCTCTAGGCCGAAGAGTTTCATGGGCCGGCCTTGCGCCGGCCCATGCCGTTTCCATCTATGGTGACGCGCGGGCAAAATGATGCTAAAGCCGGCGCCAACAGCGGACAGATCGCGATTTCAGTCGCCGTTCCGCCATTCAACTTCTGCCGATGTGCTGTCATGCGCCCGCAGGTCTTCCGGCTTACCGCTGAAGTCCGCGGGGTTGCGAGGAGCAGCCACATGTTTGAATTCGGGATGAATGCCTATGTCCGTCATGGATGCGATAGATGTCACCAAGCCGCTGATGCGCGCGCCGGCCGGCGCCGAGAAACCCTCGTTGATCGGGCTGTCCCGTGAGGAGATGGGGGCGGCACTCCGGGAAAAGGGTGTGGCCGAGAAGCAGATCAAGATGCGCGTCTCGCAGCTGTGGAACTGGATCTATGTGCGCGGCGTTTCCGATTTCGACCATATGACGAATGTCGCCAAGGACATGCGGGAGATGCTGAAGCAGCATTTCACCATCGAACGTCCCGAGATCGTCGAGGAGCAGGTTTCCAACGACGGCACGCGCAAATGGCTGCTGCGCTTTCCCGCCCGCGGCGCCGGGCGTCCCGTCGAGATCGAGGCCGTCTACATTCCGGAAGAGGGCCGCGGCACGCTCTGTCTTTCCAGCCAGGTCGGCTGCACACTCACCTGTTCCTTCTGTCATACCGGGACGCAGCGTCTGGTGCGCAACCTGACGGCGGAGGAAATTCTTTCGCAGCTGCTGCTTGCCCGCGACCGGCTTGGGGATTTCCCGGACCGTGAAGCGCCGCAGGGTACGATCATGCCTGCCGAGGGCCGTAAGGTCAGCAACATCGTCATGATGGGCATGGGTGAGCCGCTTTATAACTTCGATGCCGTCAAGCAGGCATTGTTGATCGCCACGGATGGTGACGGCCTGTCGCTGTCCAGGCGCCGCGTGACGCTGTCCACCTCCGGCGTGGTGCCGGAGATCTTCCGCACCGGCGAGGAAATCGGCGTCATGCTGGCGATTTCGCTGCATGCGGTGCGCGACGATCTGCGCGACATTCTGGTGCCGATCAACAAGAAGTACCCGCTGAAAGAGCTGATCGAAGCCTGCCGGACCTATCCCGGCCTTTCGAACGCGCGGCGTATCACCTTCGAATATGTGATGCTGAAGGATGTCAACGACAGCCTGGAAGACGCCAAGGGGTTGATCAAGCTGTTGAAAGGCGTGCCGGCGAAGATCAACCTCATTCCGTTCAATCCCTGGCCCGGCACCAATTATCAGTGTTCCGACTGGGAGCAGATCGAGAAGTTCGCCGACTTCATCAATTCGGCAGGCTATGCTTCGCCGATCCGCACGCCGCGCGGCCGCGACATTCTTGCAGCCTGCGGCCAGCTGAAATCGGAATCCGAACGCATGCGCAAGACCGAACGTCTGGCCTTCGAGGCGATGATGATCGCCAATCACGGCGCCGACGACTGATCAGCAAGTTTGATCCTCGCTACAATTCTCCGCGATTGATTTCAGGGGGCGCTTTTCCTAAAAGTGCCCCCAAAATCATTCAGGAGGATCCCCATGCGCCCGATTTTGCTCGCTCTTGCCGCCAGTTTGGCCCTTTCCCTGCCCGCAAAGGCCGATGACGTCACCGTCGCCGTGACGGCGATCGTCGAACATCCGGCGCTCGATGCGGCGCGCAAGGGCGTTCTCGATGCGCTGACGGCGGCCGGCTACAAGGAAGGCGAGAACCTGAAATTCGTGTTCGAGTCGGCGCAGGGCAACCCGGCGACAGCAGCCCAGATCGCCCGCCAGTTCGCCGGCGACGAGCCCAATGTCATCGTGCCGATCTCGACGCCCTCGGCCCAGGCCGTCGTTTCCTCGACACGTGACATTCCTGTCGTCTTCACGGCCGTGTCCGATCCGCTTGGCGCCCAGCTCGTCAAGAACATGGACAAGCCTGGCGGCAATGTCACCGGCCTCTCCGACATGTCGCCGGTCGCCGAGCACATAGCGCTGATCAAGGAAATCCTGCCTGATGTGAAAACCATCGGCTATCTCTATAATTCCGGCGAGGCGAATTCCGTTTCGCTGCTCGCCGTGCTGAAGGCTGAAGCCGAAAGGGCTGGCCTGAAGGTGGTCGAATCGGCCGCCACCAAGTCGGCCGAGGTCCAGGGTGCGGCACGCGCGCTCGTCGGCCGCGCCGATGTGATCTACATTCCGACCGACAACACGATCATCTCCGCGCTTGAAGGCGCGGTCGCTGTTGCCGAGGAGAGCAAGCTGCCGCTCTTTACCGCCGATACGGATTCGGTTTCGCGCGGCTCGATCGCCGCTCTCGGCTTCAACTATTATGATGTCGGCAAGCAGACCGGCGAGATCGTCGTGCGCGTGCTGAAGGGCGAGAACCCGGGCGACATCGCGGTCAAGACCGCCGCCGGCAGCGACCTCGTCGTCAACAAGGCGGCGGCCGCGAAGATGGGCGTCACGCTGCCGCAAAGCGTGCTTTCCCGCGCCAATAAGGTCATTGAATAATCGGCCGTTAGTTCGACGTTTAGTTGGATACAGCCGCTCCCGTTTGCACGGGGGCGGCTCTTCGTATTAAAACGCTGCGGTTTCGCGACGGGCGGAACGGACATAAAAAGGGGCTGAAAGCCTTGAGCCAAATCGCATTCTGGGGGGCCGTCGAGCTCGGCCTGGTTTATTCTTTCGTCGCTCTCGGGGTCTATCTCGCCTTTCGAGTTCTGGATTTTCCCGACCTGACGGTCGATGGCTCCTTTCCGCTTGGTGCGGCGGTGACGGCCGTGCTGATCATTGCCGGCGTCAATGCCTGGCTTGCGGCTTTGATCGCCTTGGCGGCCGGTGCCGCTGCGGGCATGGTGACGGCGCTGCTCAATGTGCGCTTCAAAATCCTCAACCTGCTCGCTTCGATCCTGACGATGATCGCACTGTTTTCCGTCAATCTGCGCGTAATGGGCAAACCCAATGTCGCCCTTATCAATGCCGACACGATGATCAGCCCGTTCTTCGGCCACGGCCTTCGCGATTTCTACGTACGGCCGCTCTTCGTCGGTGGTCTGGTCGTCATCGCGCTCATCCTGGTCTGGCGTTTCCTCGAAAGCGATGCCGGGCTGGCAATGCGGGCGACCGGCGCCAATGCGAGGATGGCGCGGGCCCAGGGCGTCGATACCAGCCGGCAGATCTATCTCGGCATGGCGATCTCGAATGCGCTGGTGGCGCTCGGCGGCGCGCTGTTTGCTCAGACCAACGGCTTTGCCGACGTCACCTCGGGCGTCGGCACGATCGTCGTCGGTCTCGCTGCCGTCATCATCGGCGAGACGCTGCTTGGGCGCCGCGGTCTGCTGATCGCGTTGATCGGCTGCGTGCTCGGCTCGATCCTCTATCGCATCGCGATCCAGCTGGCGCTTTCGAGCGACGTCATCGGCCTGCAGGCGTCCGACCTGAATTTCGTCACCGCCGTGCTGGTGACCTTTGCGCTCATTCTTCCCCGACTTCGTCGAGGTGCCGCATCGTGATCAGTGTCAAGGACATCAAGGTCGTTTTTGGACGCGGCACGCCGCTGCAGAAGCAGGCGCTGAACGGAGTCAGCCTGACCATAGAGCAAGGCTCTTTCGTCACCGTCATCGGCTCCAACGGCGCCGGCAAATCGACGCTGCTCGGCGTGCTCGCCGGTGACGTGCTCCCGAGCGAAGGGCAGGTGCTGATCGGCAAGAACGAGGTGACGCGCAGGTCGACGGCGGCCCGAGCCGGTCTGGTCGCGCGCGTATTCCAGGATCCATTGACGGGAAGCTGCGGCGCATTGTCGATCGAGGAAAATCTTGCTTTGGCTGCCCGTCGCGGCGAGAAGCGCGGGCTTGCGCCGGCGCTCGGTGGTATCAGGCGCGACTATTTCCGCGAGCGGATTGCCGAACTCAATCTCGGGCTGGAAAACCGGCTGAAGGACCGCATGGACCTGTTGTCCGGTGGGCAGCGGCAAGCTGTTTCGCTCGTCATGGCGACGCTGGCGGGCTCGGAAGTGCTGCTGCTCGACGAACATACGGCGGCACTCGACCCGGGCATGGCGGAATTCGTGATGAACCTCACGCAGAAGATTGTTACCGAGCGCAAGCTGACGACGATGATGGTGACACATTCCATGCGCCAGGCTCTGGATTACGGCCATCGCACGATCATGCTGCACGGCGGCGAAATCGTTCTCGACGTGGCAGGCGACAACAGAAAGAACCTGCAGGT
The DNA here is from genome assembly GCF_052871115.1 of Rhizobium sp. LARHSG275. Classification (NCBI taxonomy): domain Bacteria; kingdom Pseudomonadati; phylum Pseudomonadota; class Alphaproteobacteria; order Hyphomicrobiales; family Rhizobiaceae; genus Rhizobium; species Rhizobium sp. LARHSG275. Next base: position 39,276 of record NZ_JBIXJN010000025.1, read on the forward strand.
TGAAGACCTGATCGCCATGTTCCGCAAGATGCGCGGCCAGACGCTGGACGACGACGCCCTGCTGATCGGCTGACGCCGACAGCGTGCTGATCGGTTAGACCGCCGCGTGCTGATCGGCCGATCAACGTGCCTGGGTGAGCAGGATCTTCGCAGCGAAGACCGAGAAGACGCCGGCGAAAGTGTAGTCCATGCCGCGCAGCACCTTCTTGTTGTTCTGCAGCCAGGAGGCCAGCCAGTCGGCAGCAAAGACGATGCTGGCGTTGACCGGCATGCCGATCAGGATGAAGCAGAAGCCGAGAAAGAGCAGCTTTTGGGTGACGGCTGGATCGCCGGCGCTGACGAATTGCGGCAGGAAGGTCATGAAGAAGATGATGACCTTGGGGTTCAGAAGATTGACCCAGAAGCCTGACGAGACGTTCGAAAGTGGCGTGCCCTTCTGCTCCTCGACCTTGGCGACGGTGAGCTTCGAGCCGAAACGGATCGCCTGCATCGCCAGCCAGAGCAGATAGGCGGCACCGCCGGTCTTCAGGATCAGGAAGGCGGTCGGCGAGGCGGTGATCAGCGCCGAAATGCCGAAAGCGACCAGCATGGTGTGAACGACGATGCCAAGGCTGGTGCCGACGACAACGAAGAGCGCCGCCTTCTTGCCCTGGGCGAGCGCGCGGCTGATCGACAGCGTCATATCGGGGCCTGGGGTCGCCGCGAGCAGCAGCGTGGCGGCGGCAAAGGCGAGAAGGGTCGGCAGGCTGGGCAGAAAATCCATGACACACTCTGAAAGCCGGAAAGGATCTAAAGCATGTTGCGCAAAAGTGTGTAGCGGTTTTGCGACAACGACATGCGTAAAAACAAAGACCTAAAGCGCGAGGAGCGATTCCGAAAGACCGCGACGCGCTTTAGGGACCTCTTAACCAGCTTTCAGAAAATTACCAATCAAACCTTGTGATGGGGCCTATTACTTCTGTTCGAGGAACGCCTTGAACTTGTCGGCGTAGTCCTTGTGCCAGCGTGACAGCGGCGGGCGGTTCTCAATGATATCGCCGGCCGCCCAGGCCATCCGGCGCTCGTCGACCGGACGCGCCACATCATTGTCGGGGCAGAGAATATAGAAATCGCCGTGTTCGAGGCTTTCGACCATGAAATCGATGGTCTGCTCCGGCGTCCAGGCAGCGGCCGGTTTTTCCGCGCGGTCGCCCTTGGTGAGGCCGGTGAAGACGAAGCCGGGGATCAGAAGATGGGCGGAAATCTTTCCGCCTTCGGTATTGCGTAGCTCATGCTGCAATGCTTCGGTGAAGACTTTCACGCCGGCCTTGGAGATGTTGTAGGCGGGGTTGCCGGGCGGCGTGGTGATGCCCTGCTTGGAGCCGGTGTTGATGATTAGGCCCGGCTCGCCGTGCGACAGCATCTTCGGGCCGAAGGTGCGCGTGCCGTTGATCACGCCCATCAGGTTGACGGCGAAGATATTGTCCCAGTTCGCCTGCGGGCTGAAGATCGAGGTTTCCGGGCCGATGCCGGCATTGTTCATCAGCACGTGCACACGGCCGAAGCGCTGGAGCACGGCGCGTTCGAGCGCTTCCAGCGAATCTCTGCTGGCGACGTCGGTCTCGACCGCCATCACATTTTCCTCGCCGGCAATGGCCTTGAGTTCATTGGCCGCGTCGGCCAGCCGATCGCCGCCGAGATCGGCAATGGCAACGCTCATGCCGCATCCGGCGAAATATTTCGCCGCGGCAAGGCCGATGCCGGAGGCGCCGCCGGTGATGACGGCAACATTGGATTTTTTGAAAATGTCTTGAATATTCGTCACGGGGGCAACCTCTCCTCGAGCATTTGCGGACGCTGGCGAATATGGGCTCCGCTTTCGCCCTGTCAAACGCTATCGGCACCATCAGCGTCGCAGTTGCCCTTGCGTCACGCGCCAATCTCGCTAAAAGTGCCGCGACACCGGGTTTTGCCGGCCTTTTATGCAACGGACCTCATCATCATGGCATCGTACAAAGACGTGAAGAAAGTCGTTCTCGCCTATTCCGGCGGTCTCGACACCTCGATCATCCTGAAGTGGCTGCAGACGGAGCTCGGCGCCGAAGTCGTCACCTTCACCGCCGACCTCGGCCAGGGCGAAGAGCTGGAGCCGGCGCGCAAGAAGGCCGAGATGCTCGGCATTAAGGAGATCTATATCGAGGATGTGCGCGAGGAATTCGTGCGCGATTTCGTCTTCCCGATGTTCCGTGCCAATGCCGTCTACGAGGGCGTCTACCTGCTTGGCACCTCGATCGCCCGTCCTCTGATTTCCAAGCATCTGATCGACATCGCCAAGAAGACCGGCGCCGATGCGATCGCCCACGGTGCGACCGGCAAGGGCAACGACCAGGTCCGTTTCGAACTCTCCGCTTATGCCCTGAACCCCGATATCAAGATCATCGCGCCGTGGCGCGACTGGTCGTTCAGGAGCCGCACCGATCTGCTGGCCTTTGCCGAGCAGCATCAGATCCCGGTTGCCAAGGACAAGATGGGCGAGGCGCCGTTCTCCGTCGACGCCAACCTTCTGCATTCCTCTTCCGAGGGCAAGGTTCTGGAAGATCCCTCCCAGGAGGCTCCAGAATATGTGCACATGCGCACGATCTCCCCGGAAGCCGCACCCGACAAGGCGACGACCATCAAGGTCGGCTTCGAGAGGGGTGACGCGGTTTCGATCAATGGCGTGCGCATGAGCCCGGCGACGCTGCTGGCGGCGCTCAACAATTACGGCCGCGACAACGGCATCGGCCGTCTCGACCTCGTCGAGAACCGCTTTGTCGGCATGAAGTCGCGCGGCGTCTACGAGACACCCGGCGGCACCATCCTGCTTACGGCGCATCGTGCCATCGAATCGATCACGCTCGACCGCGGTGCTGCCCATCTCAAGGACGACATCATGCCGCGTTACGCCGAGCTGATCTATTACGGCTTCTGGTTCTCGCCGGAGCGCGAAATGCTGCAGGCGCTGATCGACAAGAGCCAGGAGCATGTCGAAGGCGAAGTGACGCTGAAGCTCTACAAGGGCAATGTCATGGTCATCGGCCGCGAAAGCGAAAAGTCGCTCTATTCCGACAAGCTCGTCACCTTCGAGGACGATCAGGGCGCCTACGACCAGAAGGATGCGGCCGGCTTCATCAAGCTCAACGCGCTGCGCCTGCGCACGCTCGGCAAGCGCAACCTCGCGAAGTAATCACGGTTCGCTTTCGAACTGGATATCAGCCCGCCGGCATTTTGCCGCGCGGGCTTTTTGCAACGAGGTAGCAAACGCCACCAACCTCTTAGAGCGTCCTGGATGGCTGGATTGCACCAACAGCGGACATCGGCTCGGCTTGAATAGACGACCGCTACGGGGCCGGTGGCGGAATCACTGTTTTTTGCCGGGTGATAACAGAACCAGACCTCGTGCCATTAATGAGGACGGAAAAACGGCTCAAACCTGTGGGGGCGGCTCAATGATCTTCAAAACAACACGTCCAAAAGGTCTTGTTCCATTAAAACCTGCACTCTAAATCTATTACCTTAGATTGCAGACCGCATTGATTGCGATATAGTCGGGTCCCGGAGGGGCCATGCGCATCGAATTTGTTGAAATTGCGAATTTTAGAAAGCTGATCTCGACGAGAATTGGCCTGTCTACCGACAAGACCGTTTTCGTTGGTGCAAATAACAGCGGAAAGACTTCAGCGATTACCGCCTTGAGGTATTTCCTCATCGATCGGGAACGCACTAGCTTTTGCTTCAACGATTTTACGCTGTCCCATTGGCCCGGCATCGACACGATGGGTGCTGCCTGGGAGGTCGCACACGTCGCCAAGCAGCCGTTGCCAGAACCGGAATGGGATGCGTTTCTTCCATTCTTAGACGTTTGGATGCACGTCGAAGAGAACGAGGTGCATTACGTTCAGGGAATCTTGCCAACGCTGGATTGGGCGGGAGGTCGCCTTGGGGTTCGCGTCAGGTACGAACCAAAGGATCGAGAACAACTTCAGAAGGACTATCTGACCACTCGCGCCAACGCGCGCGATCTGCAGACGGCGGGCGCCGCGCTCGCCGAAGCAAGGGGTCAGGACGCGACACTATTTCAAGTCTCAATCTGGCCGCAAACGCTGGTCGAGTTTCTGCAACGCCGCGTCACGCGCTACTTTACGCTCGAGACTTACGTGTTGGACCCAACCGCGTGCGTCGATCCGGAGCACGGACGGGCTCAACCTCAGGCGTTGAATGGAAGTGATCCTATCGAGGGCGATCCGTTCAAGGGTCTGATCCGGATTGACGAGATCAGCGCGCAGCGTGGGTTTGGCCATGCCGGCGAAAGTAAAATGGAAGAAGGCGAAGCACCCGGCTCGGGATCGACATCCCGCAAACTCTCGGCCCAACTTCGGCAGTATTACAAAAGCCATCTCGATCCGTATCAGAGCCCGGATGCGAAAGACCTGCTTGCACTCAAGGCGATTGAGGAAGCCCAGGAAGCATTTAATCTTCGCCTCAGCGACGGCTTTGAAAGCCCACTCAGGGAAATGCACACCCTTGGCTATCCTGGCGTCACAGATCCAAAACTCAACATCTCAACGCGCCTGCGGCCCGTTGAAGGCCTTAACCACGACACCGCAGTGCGGTTCATCGTCCCGATGAAGGCGGGTGGGGCTTCCACAAATCTGTATCTGCCGGAAGATTCCAACGGGCTTGGGTACCAGAACCTCATATCCATGGTGTTCCGTCTGATGGCGTTTCGTGACAGTTGGATGAGGGTTGGAAAGGCGCAAAGTAAAGCTTCTGATGAGGCGATAATCCCGCCGCTGCATCTTGTCCTGATTGAAGAGCCGGAAGTACATCTGCACACGCAAGTGCAGCAGGTTTTTATTCGACAGGCCCATAAAATATTACGCAATCACGATCAGTTAGGGGCCGGCTCCAACTTCGTTACGCAGATGCTCGTGAGCACCCATTCCAGTCACATCGCTCACGAGTGTCACTTTGACTCTCTTCGCTACTTCCGACGCCTGCCTGCCATTGAGAATGCTATTCCAACATCGTGCGTCGTGAATGTTGGTGAGGCCTTTGGTGACGAGCAGGAAACCAAACGCTTCGTCACCCGCTATCTGAAGGTGACACACTGCGATCTGTTTTTCGCCGACGCCGCGGTACTGATCGAAGGACCGGCTGAGCGCATACTCGTCCCACATTTTGTGAACTCGCATGCGGAATTTGATAAGCTCGCTGAGAGCTACATCACTTGGCTCGAAATCGGAGGAAGCCACGCCCACAAGCTGCGCAGCCTAATCGAAAAGATCGGACTGACAACGTTGATCGTCACCGACATCGACTCTCAGGACGCGGCCGGCTCCAGTGCGGTGCCAGTACGTGGGGCAAACTACACGACGCGTAATCACACGCTCAAGACTTGGTGGCCCGAAATCGAGGAATTGGACGCGTTGCTGGACAAGCCTGAGGCTGAAAAAGCCAAGGACTATGATGCAGAGGAATTCACGCTTCGCGTCGCCTATCAATGTCCGATCGAGATCGAATTCAAAGGCGCCACAACTGAGGCTTTGGCTTATACGCTGGAAGACGCGGTTGTCGTCGCCAACATAGAGCTATTCGCTGCGCTTCCCGGCACAGGCCTCATCGCGAAATTCCGATCCGCTATCGCCGAGAGCGCAAATTTCGCGGAACTGAGCATGGCCATGAAAGAGGCATTGAAGGGCGGTAGCAAAGCCGAGTTTGCCCTCGACCTTCTCGAGATCGACAATCCCAGCGATTTGAAACCGCCCAACTATATTCGCGAGGGCTTGCTGTGGCTGGCAGAGCAACTTGATCACAAACAGACACAGCTAGGGTTGGTCTCGCTCGGGCAGGTAGAGGTTGAGGCTGACGCTCCCGTTGAGGCTGCCGCGTGAACGTCGAGACAGATCCAATCGTATCCAATGTAACGCTCGACGATGGGGTCGAGGCCGAGATCGCTTCGTACCTCGACTTGGAAAAGCCTACGAGCTTTTTCCTATTTGCCGGGGCTGGCTCCGGGAAAACCCGGTCGCTCGTCAATGCGCTCAAACACATTGCTACAAAATACCGGGGCACGCTTCGCCTTCGGGCGAGGCATGTCGCGGTCATAACCTATACTAACGCTGCCTGCGACGAGATCACACGTCGCCTGGAATATGATCCGCTGTTCGTCGTCAAAACCATCCATAGTTTTGCGTGGTCGCAAATTCGGGGGTTCAACGCCGACATAAGGGAATGGCTGCGCGCCAACCTCAATACAGAAATCGCAGATTTGACGGCAGAGGAGGCTAAAGGCCGCGCCGGCACGAAAGCATCCGCAGCGCGGCTGGCGTCGATTGAATCAAAGCAGCGGCGCCTTGGGCGTCTCGATGAGATCAAAGCTTTCACGTACAATCCCAACAGCGATAACCGCGAGCGTAACGCTCTCAATCACAGTGAAGTCATCAAGATTTTTGCGACCTTCCTTCTTGAGAAGTCGCTGATGCAGCGAATGTTCGTCGAAAAATATCCGTTCCTCCTGATCGACGAAAGTCAGGACACGAACAAGGTTCTGATCGACGCCCTTCTTTCAGTTCAACAGGCGCACGCCAATCGCTTCGCTTTGGGACTCATCGGTGACACGATGCAGCGCATTTACCTGGACGGCAAAGAGCATATCGAAGATGCTTTGCCGCCGGGATGGAAAACGCCCCAAAAAGCACTCAACCACCGGAGCCCAGGACGTATCGTACGTCTCATCAATAAGATTCGCTCAGGTGCGGACGAGCAAATTCAGGTGCCTCGCGAAGATGCGAGTGAGGGATGGGCGCGGCTGTTCTTGTTCCCCATCGACACGCCCGATAAGTCCGCGATGGAGGACCGCGTTCGAGCATATATGGCCGAACTCACCGCCGACACCGGCTGGAGTGATCGAAACGAATGTAAGATTCTCACGCTCGAGCACCACATGGCTGCGAAGCGAATGGGGTTTGAGCAGCTATTCGAGGCGATTGCGCCTATCGAGTCATTCCGGACGGCGTTTCTCGACGGCAGTTTCGCGCCTACTCGATTTTTCACTCACAGTGTCCTTCCGCTGGTCGCCGCTACCCAGCGGGGTGACAAGTTTTTAGCGACCAAGCTAATCCGCGAAGCGTCGCCTCTGTTGAGCAAAGACATGCTGAGAGGCTCTGAAAAGCCGTTGGATCAATTGCGCGCGGCGCAAGCGGCGATCGACAGTCTGATGTCACTCTGGGCGAACGCTGACCCGACCTGTGGCGCCGTTCTGGAAAATGTCGTGAGCACCAATCTCTTCACGGTGCCTGACAGCCTCAAAGCCGCCCTGGCAGCGGTGAGCGCCAAGCCAACAGTTTCCGCAGACGAAGAGGCTGATCCGGTTGGTGAGAATGTCGCCGCGCTATTGGCTCTTCTGGATTGCCCGTTCTCGATGATTGCACCGTACGCATCGTACGTCGCGCGCGAGGCCTCCTTCGACACACATCAAGGCGTCAAGGGCCTCGAATTCGATCGCGTTATGGTTCTCATGGACGACGGCGACGCCCGCGGCTTCCTTTTTGGTTACGACAAACTGCTGGGAGCCAAAGAATTGAGCGCCAGCGATTTGAAGAACGCACAAGAGGGCAAGGATTCCTCGGTCGATCGCACTCGACGACTGTTTTACGTCACCTGCAGTCGTGCCAAATCTAGCTTAGCTCTTGTGGCATATTCGACCGATCCGGGCGCGATAAATGCCCATGTAATCCAGTCAGGTCTTTTCCATGAGGATGAAGTGTTGCTTGGCCTGCCGGCATAGGTCGGTAGCGGTTCGCGCGCAATCGCTAAAGCATCCGAGATCGGAAATGGTTTTTTGTCGTACGGTGCGCCATAGCCGACAACGAACGCCGCGAAGCCATTCCGGGCGCATCAGGCGTTTGCGTAACTTTCGGTTCAGCAATGGTCGCCAAATGCGGACCGCGCCTGATCCGTCATTGGGCGCATGCTGCGCGGCGCGATTGGCGAAAAACGCTAAACGTCGGTCGGGCGAGGCCGCTTTTGAAATCTCAACAGGGCGATTGAACGACCGAAATGGGGGCGCAAAGCATCCGCATCCTTCAACAACGAACAGATATCCGCCTCGGGTCGAAAGCCGCCTCTGGTAGCGTTTGCTACGTGATGCCACTCTCCATGGCGGTGCACCACCCTTGACGGATGGCCGCGATCGCTTAGTCTGCCGTCATCATCCTCCGGAGCATTCCCATGACGCAGTCCCTGCTCTTCGGCGCCTTTCTGGCGGCGCTCTTCTACGTGCTCATTCCGGGACCCGCCTTCCTGCAGCTGCTCGGTATCGGCGCCGGGCAGGGGCGCAAGGCCGGCGCCTTCTTCATGATGGGGCATCTGGTTGGGGATCTCATCTGGTCGTCGTTGGCGCTGATCGCGATCGTCGGCGCAAAGACGATCGGAACCTTCGTCTTCGACCTGCTCGGCCTTGCCTGCGGCTTCTACCTCGCCTGGATCGGCTGGAGCGCCGTCAGTGCCAAGCCGAAAACGGAGGGGCAGGCGCTTGTTGTGGTCGAGCGGCCGTTTCGCCGCGGTCTGATTTTCGGCGTCACCAATCCGAAGGGTTATCCGGTGGCGCTCGCGACCTTCACCGCGCTCGTTGCCGGCTCGGCCGGCGCGCTCGATTTCGAGGCGCTGCCGGTGCTGCTCGGCGTGTCCTTCGTCGGCTTCGTGACGGCCGACATCATCCTGATCGGCATCATCGGCGCCGGTACGGTGCGCCGCTTCTATCGCGCCCATGAGCGGCTGATCGTGCGCTGCTCGGGCGTGCTTTTCATGGGATTTGCCGCCCAGGCGCTTTGGCACGCAACGCCCGGCCTGCTCGGCTGGCGCAAGGCTTGACCCAACGCGCGTCGCGATCTTTCAGCTTCGCTCCTCACATCACACTTTTCGGCGTCATGCCGATCAGCCGTCCAGGAAGTTGACGATCGAGTTCAGCGTCTGGACCTCGTCAGAATCGCCGATCGACATGGCGACCTGCAGCTGGCTCTTGTAATAATCGAGGAAATTGAAGCTGGTGCCGTCGGTGACGCTGGAGAGATCGACGATGTTGCCGAGCGGATCGATCGCGTGCATCGGCAGCGGTTCGGAGATCGCGGCGTAGGTGTTCTGATCGATCAGGCCGCTGTCGAAACTCTGGCGTGCATAATTGCGCAGTTCTCCCGCGCTGACCGCGGTGAAATCCGGGCCTTCGCCAACATCGTCTTCGATCTGGAACGAGGCCGGGGCGGGAGCTCTGGTCTCGATTTCAATATCAGAGGTCTTCGAACTTTTTGCGTTATTGGGATTGTTTTTAAAAAGCAAACTCTGAGAAGACCGCACAGAAAAAACTTCCATGGCGCATGTCCCCTTACAAGAAGAACATCAGGAAACTAGCGCCTGCGCGTGATTCGCGTCAATCGTTAACGATTGGTTAATTTTCACGTATCAATTGTCGTCCATCAGATTTGACAGTCCACAAGATTGGCAGGCGAGGCAAAAGGTGCATCCCGGCAACATACCAATTCTGTGACGGCTCTCCTATATTGACGATCCACTTGCATGCCAAAAAGGAATTCTCCGATGTCTTCTCCACATGATTTCAATCCGGCGCTGGTGACCTGGGACGGTCTTCACGGCTTGCCGCGTTTCGATGCCCTGGATGACGGTGATTTCGCCGCTGCCTTCGAAGCCGCGCTTGCCGCGCATGAAAGGGAGATCGACGAGATTGCCGGAAACGGCGATGCGCCGACATTCGACAATACGGTCGTGGCGCTGGAGATTGCCGGCGACGCACTGTCGCGCGTTTCGGCGCTGTTCTGGAACAAGGCAGGCGCGCATACCAATGATGTGATCCAGGCGCTGGAGCGGGAGATCTCGCCGAAGATGTCGCGCCACTATTCGAAGATCGGGATGAATGCAGCGCTTTTCGCCCGCATCGACACGCTCTGGGAGAGCCGCGAGAGCCTTGGCCTGACGCTCGAACAGACACGCGTGCTGGAACGCCACTGGAAAGGTTTCGTCAAATCGGGCGCCAAGCTTGAAAAGGCCGAGCAGGAAAAACTCGCCGCGATCAATGAAAAGCTTGCCGGCCTCGGCACGCAATTCGGCCAGAACGTCCTGGCCGACGAGAAGGCCTGGGCGCTGGTGCTTTCTGATGGAGCCGAGCTCGACGGGCTGCCGGAATTCCTGCGCGATGCAATGGCTGCGGCAGCGCGCGAACGCGGCGAGGAGGGCAAATATGCAGTGACGCTGTCACGCTCGATCATCGAGCCGTTCCTCACCTTTTCGGAGCGTCGCGATCTGCGCGAGCAGGCTTTCAAGGCGTGGGTGGCGCGCGGCGAAAATGCCGGGGAGACGGATAACCGCGCCGTCATCAAGGAAACGCTGGCGCTGCGCCATCAGGTGGCGACGCTGCTTGGCTACGGCAATTTCGCCGAGCTGAAACTCGACAATACGATGGCGAAGACGGCCGATGCGGTGAACGGCCTGCTCAAGGCCGTCTGGGCGCGGGCGGTGAAACGCGCCGGCGAGGAGGAGATCGATATCGCGGCACTAATCGCCGAAGAGGGCCGGAACCACGAGGTGATGCCCTGGGACTGGCGCCACTATGCCGAAAAGATCCGCGCACGGAAGTTCGATTTCTCCGAGGCCGAGCTCAAGCCTTATCTGCAGCTCGAGAAGATCATCGAAGCCTGCTTCGACGTGGCCGGCCGGCTGTTCGGCATCCGGGCTGTCGAGAAGAAGGGCGTGGCCGCCTATCACCCGGATGTCAGAGTGTTCGAAATCAGGGACCGCGACGACAAGCTCGTCGCCCTATTCCTCGGCGATTATTTCGCCCGCAGCTCGAAACGATCAGGCGCCTGGATGAGCTCACTGCAATCGCAGCACAGACTGGAGCTGAAGAACGGCCGCCACGGCGAATTGCCGATCATCTACAATGTCTGCAACTTCGCCAAGCCGGCGGAAGGCAAGCCGGCGCTGCTGTCGCTCGACGATGCCCGCACGCTGTTCCACGAATTCGGCCATGCACTGCACGGCATGCTTTCGAACGTCACCTATCCCTCGGTTGCGGGTACCGGCGTTTCGCGCGATTTCGTCGAGCTGCCGTCACAGCTCTATGAGCACTGGCTGACGGTGCCCGATATTCTGAAGCGCTATGCCGTGCATGTCGAAACCGGCGAGCCGATGCCGCAGGCCCTGCTCGACAAGGTGCTGGCCGCCCGCACCTTCAATGCCGGCTTCAATACCGTCGAGTTCACCTCCTCGGCGCTGGTCGATATGGCGTTTCACACGAGAACGGCCGTCGAGGACCCGATGGCGGTGCAGGCCGAGGTGCTGGACGAAATCGGCATGCCGAAGTCGATCGTCATGCGCCATGCGACGCCGCACTTCCAGCACATCTTCTCCGGCGGCTATTCGGCCGGCTATTACTCCTACATGTGGTCGGAGGTGCTCGACGCCGACGCCTTTGCCGCCTTCGAGGAGACGGGAGACGCCTTCAACGGCGAGATGGCGCGCAAGCTCAAGGACAATATCTATTCCGTCGGCGGTTCGGTCGATCCGGAAGACGCCTACAAGGCCTTCCGCGGCAAGCTGCCGAGCCCGGATGCGATGCTCGTCAAAAAAGGACTTTCGACCTTTGAGGAATTGACAGGCAGCGACGCCTAAGACAATTTGATGACATGCCATGATGCGGCGGGGCGACAGCCTTGCCGCAGCTTTTGCGCGTTCCCCCCTTTCGCAAACGCAAAAAAAACTGTATGGACGCCCCAAACTAATAGGCGCGTCCTCTAGAGCGTGCGCCCCAGCATCAGAGATTTCACATATGTCACTTCGCAATATCGCGATCATCGCGCACGTTGACCATGGCAAGACGACCCTGGTGGATGAGCTTCTCAAGCAATCCGGCTCGTTCCGCGAAAATCAGCGTGTCGCTGAACGCGTGATGGACTCGAACGATCTCGAAAAGGAACGCGGCATCACCATTCTCGCCAAGGCGACCTCGGTGGAATGGAAGGGTGTCCGCATCAACATCGTCGACACTCCCGGCCATGCCGACTTCGGCGGTGAGGTCGAGCGCATTCTCTCGATGGTGGATGGCGCGATCGTTCTCGTCGACTCCTCTGAAGGCCCGATGCCGCAGACGAAGTTCGTTGTCTCGAAGGCGTTGAAGGTCGGTCTTCGTCCGATCGTCGCAATCAACAAGATCGACCGTCCGGATGGCCGCCACGAAGAAGTCATCAACGAAGTTTTCGATCTTTTCGCCAATCTCGACGCCACCGACGAGCAGCTCGACTTCCCGATCCTCTACGGTTCCGGCCGCGACGGCTGGATGAACGTCAATCCGGAAGGCCCGAAGGATCAGGGTCTTGCGCCGCTTCTCGACCTGGTGCTCAAGCACGTTCCGGAGCCGACCGTCCATGAAGGTCCGTTCACGATGATCGGTACCATCCTCGAAGCCAACCCCTTCCTCGGCCGCATCATCACCGGTCGCATCAATTCCGGTTCCATCAAGCCGAACCAGGCCGTAAAGGTTCTCCACGCCGACGGCAAGACGATCGAAACCGGCCGTATTTCCAAGATCCTCGCCTTCCGCGGCATCGAGCGCACGGCGATCGACGAAGCGCATCAGGGCGATATTGTTGCGATCGCCGGCCTTTCCAAGGGTACGGTCGCCGACACTTTCTGCGATCCCTCGGTCACCGAGCCGCTGCAGGCGCAGCCGATCGATCCGCCGACCGTCACCATGTCCTTCATCGTCAACGACAGCCCGCTGGCGGGCACTGAAGGCGACAAGGTGACCTCACGCGTCATCCGCGACCGTCTCTTCAAGGAAGCGGAAGGCAACGTCGCCCTGAAGATCGAAGAAGCCGAAGGCAAGGATTCGTTCTACGTGTCCGGCCGTGGCGAACTTCAGCTCGCCGTTCTCATCGAGACCATGCGTCGCGAAGGCTTCGAGCTTGCCGTGTCGCGTCCGCGCGTCGTGATGCACAAGGATGAAAACGGCCAGCTTCTGGAGCCTATCGAGGAGGTCGTCGTCGACGTCGACGAAGAACATTCCGGTGTCGTCGTGCAGAAGATGTCCGAGCGCAAGGCCGAAATGGTCGAGCTGCGTCCGTCGGGCGGTAACCGTCTTCGCCTGCGTTTCTACGCACCGACCCGCGGCCTGATCGGCTACCAGTCGGAGCTGCTGACGGATACGCGCGGCACGGCGATCATGAACCGCCTGTTCCACGACTACCAGCCCTACAAGGGTGTGATCGGTGGCCGCGTCAACGGCGTGCTGCTCGCCAACGCTCCCGGCGAAGCCGTCGCCTATGCGATGTTCAACCTGGAAGATCGCGGCCCGATGATCATCGAGCCGGGCGAAAAGGTCTATGCCGGCATGATCATCGGCATCCATTCGCGCGACAACGACCTTGAAGTGAACGTGCTGAAGGGCAAGCAGCTCACCAACATCCGCGCCGCCGGCAAGGACGAAGCGGTGAAGCTGACGCCGCCGATCCGCATGACGCTTGATCGCGCGCTCTCCTGGATTCAGGATGACGAGCTGATGGAAGTGACACCGAAGAATATTCGTCTGCGGAAGATGTATCTCGACGCAAACGATCGCAAGCGTTTCGAAAAGACGAAGGCGGCTCTCTGAGCGCCATTCAAGTGCTGCAGCGTTTTGGGCTTCCGAAAAGAGGCGCGGCGCTGGAGAGAAATCCTTAAAAACCCCGGCCTTCGCGCCGGGGTTTTTTATTGTGCGCCGCGTCGATTCCGTCTTGTGACAATCGTTAAAAAAGCGTTAACTTTTGATCGTCGTCCACATATCAAGTCTGTGGGCAATCAACCGGGATGCGACATCGCATATGGTTAATTGCCTCTAGCGGGACCAGAGTAAACGTTATGAAGACGTTGTCGATCGATGTCCGGCGGGCCGAGCCGCAAGACGCCCGAGCCATATCGGAAACACACAGGCTTGCCTGGCAACACACCTATGCCGGCATCATTCCCCACCGCGCACTGACGCAGATGATCGAGCGGCGCGGCGAAAGCTGGTGGCGCAAGGCAACGCGCGGACCGGCGACGCTGCTGGTTCTCGATGTTGCCGGCACGGTTGCCGGCTACGCGACGCTCGGCCTCAACCGTGCCCGCGCTCTGCCGCAAGAAGGTGAAATTTACGAGCTTTATCTGCGGCCCGAGTATCAGGGCATCGGCCTTGGCAGGATGCTGTTCGGCGAGGCGCGCCGGCTCTTGAAGTCGCTCGGCTGCAACGGGCTTGTCGTCTGGTGCCTCGAGGAAAACGAGACCGCCAGCCACTTTTATCGCCATCATGGCGGCGTCGATTTCTGCGAAGGCATGGAAAGTTTCGACCACAGGCAATTGAAGAAGATCGGCTTCATCTGGAGCTGAACGGCCATTCAAAGTGCCACAGCGTCCTTGGCGCGTCTGAAAAGACGGGCGGCGCTGGAGTCGACGCTCCACTATCTCCTATTGGAAACTTTTGATGTGAATGTGCGCCGCTGCAGTCGAGCATTGGCGCTGTGCGATGTTGCGTTGCCACATGAAACTGATTATCTGGCTGCCGGCACATTCAACCTTGCGGGAGTTTCTTATGCGCATCGACGCTATTGCAATCGGTCATAATCCACCTGAGGACGTCAACGTTATCGTCGAGGTTCCGGTCGGCGGTCATCCCATCAAGTATGAGATGGACAAGGAAGCCGGCACGCTGGTGGTCGATCGTTTCCTCTATACGCCGATGACCTATCCCGGCAATTATGGTTTCGTGCCGCACACGCTGTCGGAAGACGGCGACCCGATCGACGTGCTGATCGCCAGCACCCGCCCGCTGGTTCCCGGCTGCGTCATCAACGTGCGCCCGATCGGCGTCCTGAAAATGGAAGACAATTCCGGCAAGGACGAGAAGATCATTGCCGTGCCGTCGCCGAAGCTGACGCTGCGCTATGAGAAGGTGAAGGACTTCACCGATCTTCCCGAGATCACGCTGAAGCAGATCGAGCACTTCTTCCAGCACTACAAGGATCTGGAGCCCGGCAAGTGGGTGAAGATCTTCGGCTGGGGCGACTCTAGGGAAGCAGGCGAACTCATCCTCGAAGCTGTCGAGCGCGCCAAGAAAACGAAAGGCTGATCGCTCAGCCTAAAAACATCTCGAGCTTTTTTAGCAAATCCTCCGGATCGCCGTCGATCCGGAGGATTTTTTTGCGCGCGGTCTCACCCGAGACGAGGCTGATGCTGGATTTGGGAATGCGCAGGGATTTTGCGATCAAAAGGATAAGCGCCTTGTTGGCCTTGCCTTTCTCGGGCACTGATGTGACGCGTGCCTTCAGGAAGGCTTCGCCCTTGCCGTCGACCTCAATGCCGTCGAGAGCGTCGCGCCCGCCATTCGGGGTCAGCCGGACGGCGAGGCGCAGATGGTCATCGAAAAGGCTCCAGGGACGGCTCAAGCGACCAGCGGGTACAGCGTGGTCCAAAGCAGGGTGCGCAGGAAGAAGATGATCAGCAGCAGGATGATTGGCGAAATATCGATGCCACCAAGGTTCGGCAGCCGGCGGCGGATCGGCTTCAGCACCGGTTCGGTGACATTATACAGGAATGTGCCGACCGAATTGACGAACTGATTGCTGGAATTGATAACATTGAAGGCATAGAGCCAGGAAAAAATGGCACTGGCAATCAGGATCCAGGTGTAAATATTCAAAGCCAAATCAATGGTTTGAAACAGCGCAAACATCGTCGTCTCCAATTCGTTGTTGACAGACATGTAGACATTGGCGACTAAACGGGCAAGTGCCGTGTGGAAACGCACGGTGAATCTTGTTTAACGGGCGGCTTTGCAGCTATTCCGGCGCCCGTCTCCTCGGAAAACATCCATGTCGTTTTCGCCCACCGGAGATCGTTTTGCCGCGTTCCGGCATTCGTCCTACACGCGTTTCTTCTTCGCGCGCTTCCTGCTTTCCTTCTCGCAGCAGATCGTCAGCGTCGCGGTCGGCTGGCAGATGTACGATCAGACGGGCAGCGCGATCTATCTCGGTTTGATCGGTCTCGTGCAGTTCCTGCCGTCGCTGCTGCTCATCCTCGTCACCGGTTCGGTGGCCGACCGGTACAATCGCCGGGCGATCGCGGCTCTCTGCTCGCTGGTAAGCGCGCTCTGCACGCTGGCGCTGCTGGTTATGACTGTCATGGGGACCTTCACGCCCTTGCCTGTTTTCGCGGTGCTTCTGATCTTCGGTGTTGAACGCGCCTTCATGTCGCCGGCAGTGCAGTCGCTGGCGCCCAATCTCGTGCCGGAGCAGGCACTCTCCAATGCGATCGCCTGGAATTCGTCGTCCTGGCAGCTTGCGGCAATCACCGGCCCGGTGCTCGGCGGTCTGCTTTACGGCGTCAGTGCGTCGACTGCCTATACGGTGGCGGTGATCTTTTCCGTGCTCGGTGCCGCCCTTCTCTACATGATCCCGAAACCGGAGCAGAAGACGACGGGCGAAACCAAGAGCTGGGCGATGATCCTCGGCGGCTTCAGCTTCATCCGCGCCGAAAAGGTGGTGCTCGGGGCGATCTCGCTCGATCTCTTCGCCGTGCTGCTCGGCGGGGCGACGGCGCTGATGCCGATTTTTGCGCGCGATATCCTCACCCTCGGTCCCTGGGGGCTCGGGCTGCTGCGCGCCGCACCGGGACTTGGCGCCATCGTCATGGCGATCTTCCTTGCCGCCTATCCGCTCAAACATCGTGCCGGCATCTACATGTTCATCGGCGTCGCCTTGTTCGGCGTCGGAACGATCATCTTCGGCGTCTCGACCAATACCGAGGTCTCGATCGCGGCGTTGGCGCTGATGGGGGCGGCCGACATGGTGTCGGTCTATGTGCGCGAGAGCCTGATTGCGCTCTGGACGCCGGACCAGCTGCGCGGCCGTGTCAATGCGGTCAACATGGTCTTCGTCGGCGCTTCGAACGAGCTCGGGGAATTCCGGGCGGGCACGATGGCGGCGATCTTCGGCGCGGTGCCGGCGGTCGTCATCGGCGGGATCGGAACGCTTGTCGTGGCGGCGATCTGGGCATCGAGTTTCCCCAAACTGCGTGGGATCGATACGCTGGACGCGCCCACTGTATCGTCGGAATCGATTTAGAAACCGGTTATGCGCGAAGAGCGATAGAGGACGCCGCCTTCGCGGTTTTTCCCTCGAAGACGATGTCGAGGAATTCGGTGAGCCAGGCTCTCAGCGGCGCATCGAACAGCATGCGGCCTTCGAGATGTTCGCGGCCCTGCTGGGCGTTCGGCAGGATGAAGCGATGGGCGCCATGCACCACCCAGCGATGCATCATCACCCGGGTCAGTTCGGCATGGAACTGCAGCCCCCAGGCGTTGCCGTCGTAGCGGAAGGCCTGGTTCGGATAGGCATCGCCTTCGGCGAGCAGATCGGCGCCGCGCGGCAGCTCGAACCCCTCGCGATGGAAATGATAGACCATCTTCGGCCAGTGCATCAGCAGGCGGCCCCTCTCCGTCGGGTGCAGCGGATACCAGCCGATCTCGGTCGAGCCATCGGCATTCGGCTGCACCTTGCCGCCGAGATGATGCACCAGCATCTGCGCGCCGAGGCAGATACCGAGGTAGGGGCGCTTTTCCCGGAGCGGAATGTCGATCCAGTCGATCTCCTTCTTGACGAAGTCATCGGGATCGTTGGCGCTCATCGGCCCGCCGAAGACGACGGCGCCGGCATGGTCTTCAAGTGTCGTCGGAAGCGGCTCGCCGAGAACCGGGCGACGGATATCGAGGCGGTAGCCCTTTTCGATGAGCAATTGGCCGACACGCCCGGGGCTCGACCGTTCCTGATGCAGGACGATGAGGATCGGGCGCCCGTCGCGGTTCGGGTTTTGCTCAGTCGGCATCATCTTGCGCAACCTGGACATCCGTCACCCTGGCGGCGGCCTCCTGCCGCTTCTGGATGCGCTCGCGCGAGGAGACGCCGAGCAGATCGGCGATACGCCAGATCACATGGTCTTCCATCTCGCTGCGTTCGCCATCGGCATAGACGATGTCCCAGAGGACGCCGATCAGCTCGAGGCGTTGCTCGGTATTGAGATGGCGTTTCAGGTCGGCGGTGAAGCGATAATAGTCGACGGCGGAGCTTTCGGCCTCGAGGCCGGCTGCTATCAGAGCATCGAGCTGCTTGCCGTCTAGCGCATACTGCTCCTTCAGGAGCTTGCGCAGCCGCTTCTTCTCGCTGGTTTTGATCTGACCGTCGGCCTCCATGACCTGCATGCAGAGCGCTGCCACTGCGATGCGCGGATCATCGGGGGCAAAACCTTTCTTCGGGTGGTCGGCGGTGAGATTCTGGAAGAATGCCTGAAAGCGTTCGAACATGCGGTTTTCGTTCCATTTCAGAAAAGGCGGAGCCGTGTCTTGGGTTCCGGTTCCACCCTGGGATCGCGAACGCCGGGATCATCCGGCAATCCGCCAAAGAAAGGTTTTGTCTCGCTCGGCGCCGGCGCTTTATCGCCCGCGGTCGGTTCGACTGGTTTCGGTTTGGCCGACGCCGGTGCAGGTGCCGGCGTGGGGCGCACAGCCTCGGCAATCGTCGCGGCGCTTTCCAGCTCGATGATGCGATGGTCGTTGACGGGACTTTCCGGCCTGACGTCACGCAGCGGCGGCAATGTCTTCAAAGCCGTTTCGATCGAGGCCGGCGCCGAACCGTCTTCGAGCGGACCCTCGATCTGGCCGAAGGGCGCCTTCCATTCGAAGGCGTCGAGGCGGCCGGTCACGGGCGATACCGGCAGCCACTTGTCGGACACGAAGCCGTCTGCCACCCAAGCCGGATCGCGCGGCGCCTTGAGCGCCTGAGCCAGCCAGTGGCGCACGCGGCCCTGGTCACCGGTCTCGGCTTCTTCGATGTCGGCCAAAAGCAGGTAGGCGGCTTCACGCGGCTGCATGCGGGCCGCCGCCTCCGCCTTGGCGCGGGCCTTGGCGAATTCCTGCGCGTCGAGGGCTGCCTGGGCGACGACGAGAAGGGATTCGACATTGTTCGGGCGCTGCCCTTCCAGCCGCTCGGCACGCTTCAGTCGGTCGAGCGTGGAATCGCCGCTGCGGGCCCTGACATAGGCTTGGCCGATCTCGGGATGAGGCGCCAATTTCCATGCCTGTTCGAGGATCGAGGCGGCCTTGCGCACGCCGCCTTCGCGAAACAGCGCCTTTGCGGCAATGAGGGCTGCCGGAATGAAATCAGCGGCAAGCTTCAGCGCCTGCAGGGCGTCGTCGCGGGCACCGGTCGGGTTGCTTTCCAGCTTCTCGCCGGCGCGTGCCGTCAGGAGGACGGCGTGCAGACGGTTGGCTTCGGCCTTTTCGACGACGCGGGCGGCCTTCTGCTGTTCGAGCAGGCGGATCGCATCGTCCCAACGGCCGGCCTGGCTGCGATATTCGAGCGTCGCCTGTGCGGCCCAGGGAAGATAGGGCGCGTTGTCGGCAGCCTTTTCGGCATATTGGCGGGCGGCCTCGTTGGCGCCGAGACGGCGGGCTTCGAGATAGAGACCGCGCAGACCGAGCTCGCGTGTCTCGGGATCGTTTGCCATGGCCTCGAATTTGGCGCGCGCCTCATCATGGCGGCCTTCGATCAGGGCGGCCTGAGCCTCGAGCAGGTTGATCAGCGGTTCCTGATCGGCGCGGATCAGGCCGTGCGAGCGGGCGGCCATCTTGCGGGCGAGCAGCGCATTGCCGGCGCCGGCGGCGATCAGGCCGGTCGACAGCGCCTGATAACCGCGGTCCCGCTTGCGGGCGCGGAAATAACGCGTGACCGAATGCGGTGAGGTCCAGACCAGCCGGATGAACCACCAGGCGATCATCACGGCTGCAATGAGAGCGATGATCGCGCTGGCGGCGACGATCAGCTTCGTCTGGTAGATCTGGCCCTCCCAGATCAGCGAGAGGTCGCCGGGACGATCGGCGAGCCAGGCGAAGCCAAGGGCGAGAAGCATTACGAAGATGGCGAAGACGACAAGGCGGATCAGCATGGTCTTATCCTTCCTTGCCGGTGCCGGAAACCGCTTTCGACAGCGCCCCGCCAACCAGTTCCTCGACGCGGATGCGCGCTTCGAGCGATTGCTTGAAGGCGGCGGACGCCTGCTTGCCGGAAGCGGGCAGGCTGTTCCATTCGGCGGAGGCGCCTGGCAGGTCGCCGCTCTTCACCTTCTCCTCCATGCGGGCGGCAATGGCTTCGACGCTTTCGCCCTCGATATTGCCGACGGGGCGGACGCTCACCAGCGACTTGGCGCTCGACATCAGCCGATCCGACCAGCTCTGGTTCGGGTCCGGCTGGTTGACGGCTTCAACAATCGCGGTGGCGACATCGGGAACCTCGCGCACCAGCTCGGTGCGTGAGGGAATGCCCGTCTCAGCAAAGGTTCTAAGGTCGGCGACGGCTGGATCGTCGGGTGCGACGCCGGCGAAGGTGTCGAGTTCGGCCCGGAACGGGCCACCGCGATCGATCGCCGCCTTCAGGGCGGCAGCCGCGATCGCCCGGGCAACGGCGACATCCTCGCGCGGCTCGTTCAGCTTCTTTTCGGCCTCTTCCAGGCGCTTCGTTATATCGGCGCCGTTCGTCGTCTGCTGCTCGGATGACTGGGCAAGCGTCGAGCGCAGCTGGTCGACCTGACCGGTCAGTTCCGCAATCTTCTGGTTGAGTGCCTCGAAATTGGCAGCATCGGCCGGCGCACCGGCTGCGGGGGCCTTGGCAGTCGCTTCCAGCGCAGCAACGCGTTTTGCAAGCTCGCCGTTATCCGCGCTCGCCGGATTGGCGGCAAGATTGGCGATGGTCTGTTTCAGGCCGTCGATCTGGCCGGCAAGATCGGCCGTCTCCGGCGATGTCGTCTGCGGCGCAGACGAGCCAGGGAGGTAACCGGCATACTGGATGGCGCCGGCGCCAAGCAGCGCCACGAGGCCGCCAACGATGCCGGCGGCAATGAGGCCGGAGGTGCCGGCGCTCTTCGGCGCAGGCTGTTCGGGAGGAGAGGTGAAGGACGGTTCTGGAGCTGCCGGTTCCTCCGGCGCATCCATCACAGGCTTCTCTTCATGCGACGCAGTCTCGGTTTCGGGCGGCAGGCCGTCATCCGCGGCGGCGGTGCCGTCGGCCTCGCCAGCATCATTGTCTAGCGGCTTTTCCGTATCGGCTGCAGAGGCGAATTCCTGTGAATCGAGGTCGATCGTGACCGGCTCGTCGGCGCTCTTTGAATGGCGTGGCGGGTTTCCCGATACCATGAGGTCCTCTTTATCCTGCATTGCAACGAAACTAGACAGTGATGCCAGTTAAGGGAAGAGGTTAGATCAAATTTGGGTGGTTAGAGCCTTTCCCGGTCAGATTGCAGCATTCTGTTGGCTCAAACGGAGTCGGATGATCGACCGGCCGGCGCGCGTCGTAGCCAAGCTCTACGGCCAAGCCGGCCGGTCGATCAGCCGGCCCGTTTCAGCCAACCCGAAGGGCCGGGCATCTTTCCGCCAGGATCAGAGGCGATCGGCTCGGACGTACCAAAAGGTATGCCCTTCGCCAATCGCCTCTGCCCTGACGAAAACCTGCTCCGGCAGAATGCTTCAAGCTGACCAGGAAAGGCTCTAAAGCCTCAAAGCAGCGACAAAAGGCTTTTCTCATCCGTCATCGGTGAAATCGTTACGGCTTTTTTCAGAGCCGCCGGTATGGCTTGCGCCACCGCTTCGCTGAGACAGAGAAGGCGGATTCCACTGTGTTTCGGCACGGCTGATCGCAGTTCCGGCACGCGAAAGAAATCCTCTGCCGTCTGGCGGGAATAGAAGAGGATGGCGTGCGGGTAACCGCTAGCGAAGATAGCGCCGATCTCGGTGGGATCGGGGACGGCCGGTTGCATACGGTAGCATTCAGTGACGGAAAAACGGATGCCGAGTTCGCGCAATCTTCCTTCGAAAGTCTCGGCGCGCGGGGTGCCAGCGAGGTAGAGCAGCGTGCCCGGTTTCTCCACCGCGACGAGATCGGCGAGATCGCGGCCATTGCCCTGGGATGAAGCGACCGATCGGAAGCCGAGGCTGCGCGCCTCTTCTGCTGTCGTTTCGCCGACCGCAAAAAGCGGGCGGGCAAGATGCGGACGAAGTTTCTCCCCGAGAGCGGAGAGGACCCTGATGGCCTCGGCGCTGGTCACCGCGATTGCGCCGCTGGTGGCTGCGAGCGCGGCTGCTGCTGCGGCGCTGTCGTGCAGCGGCTGACGCAGCGGCAGCAGCAGCGGCTCGTGGCCCATATCGCGTAATCGTTGTGCGGTTCTAGTCGCCGAGTGCGCGGGGCGGGTGACGAGCACACGCATGGCCGCTTCAGTGCCAGTCGTCGAAAAAGGCGCTGCCGGCCCTTGCGCGCACGTCCTGGCCGGCGCGGGTGCCGAGCGCTGCCGCATCGCGGCGGTGACCGTCGGTCGTCACCGCATGCTGGTTGCGGCCGTCGGGAGTGATGATGAGGCCGGAGAAGCGGATCAGGTCGCCTTCGCAGACGGCATAACCGCCGATCGGCGTGCGGCAGGAGCCGTCGAGGGCGGCAAGGAAGGCGCGTTCGCAGGAGACGGTGTCGAAGGTCGCGATATCGTTGACCGGCGCCAGCAGATCGTCAATCCCCGTATCGCCGATGCGGCTTTCGATGCAGATCGCTCCCTGCGCCGGCGCTGGCGGGAAGGTGTCGGGATCGAGGATATCGGTCAGCACATCGACCTTGCCGAGGCGTTTCAGGCCGGCAAGCGCCAGCAGGGTCGCATCAACCTCGCCCTCCTCGAGCTTGCGCAGGCGCGTTTCGACAAGGCCGCGGAAGGTGACGACATTGATATCCGGCCGCATGCGGCGGATCAGTGCCTGGCGGCGGAGCGAGGATGAACCGACGGTGGCGCCATGCGGCAGGTCGATCAGTTTGCGCGCAGTGCGGCCGATGACGGCGTCGCGGATATCCTCACGCGGCAGGTAGGCGGAGAGATAAAGCCCCTCGGGCAGTTTCGTCGCCATGTCCTTGGTGGAATGCACGGCGAAATCGAGCTCGCCGGCGGCAAGCTTCTGTTCAAGTTCCTCGGTGAACAGGCCCTTGCCGCCGATATCGGCCAGCGACCGGTCGGTGATGCGGTCGCCCTTGGTCGAGAGAACGACGATCTCGAACATGTCCTCGGGCAGTTTATGCGCCGCCATCAGCCTGTCGCGGGCCTCATGCGCCTGGGCAAGCGCCAGCGGGCTGCCGCGCGTGCCGATCCGGAAAGGTTTTGTTTGCATCGGCTCTATTCCGTTGTTACCGGAGTTCTCGTAAACGGGTTTCCATCCCATCGCAATCAACGAACAGGCCTTATGGTTCCCTTTCTGCGCATCCTTGGCATCGAAACGAGCTGCGACGAGACCGCCGCGGCGGTCGTCGAGCGCGATGCGGAGGGGCATTCCAACGTGCTGTCGGATGTCGTGCTTTCCCAACTCGACGAGCATAGCGCCTATGGCGGCGTGGTGCCTGAGATCGCCGCCCGCGCCCATGTCGAAGCGCTGGACGAGCTGATCGAGGAGGCGCTGAAGCGCGCCAATGTGTCGCTCAACGATGTCGACGCCATCGCCGCCACGTCGGGGCCGGGGCTGATCGGCGGGTTGCTGGTGGGGCTGATGACCGGCAAGGCGATCGCCAGAGCCGCCGGCAAGCCGCTCTATGCGATCAACCATCTCGAAGGCCATGCACTGACGGCGCGGCTGACGGACGGGCTCTCCTTTCCCTATCTGATGCTGCTCGTCTCCGGCGGCCATACCCAGCTCATCCTGGTGCGGGGCGTCGGGCAGTATGAGCGCTGGGGCACGACGATCGACGATGCGCTGGGCGAAGCCTTTGACAAGACGGCAAAGCTGCTCGGCCTGCCCTATCCCGGCGGCCCGGCGGTGGAGCGGATGGCGCGGGACGGCAATCCCGGTCGCTTCGACTTTCCGCGGCCGCTGGTCGGCGAGGCAAGGCTCGATTTTTCCTTCTCCGGCCTGAAGACGGCGGTGCGGCAGGCGGCGCAGGATATCGCGCCGCTCAGCGATCAGGACGTGGCTGACATTTGCGCCTCGTTCCAGAAGGCGGTTTCGCGGACGCTGAAAGACCGCATCGGCCGTGGCCTGCAGCGGTTCAAGACGGAATTTCCCGCGACATCGCGAGCGACTGGCCCAGCGACTGGCGAACAGCCGGCGCTGGTCGTTGCCGGCGGTGTCGCCGCCAATCTCGAACTGCGCGGCACAATGCAGGCGCTGTGCGACAAGAATGGTTTCCGCTTCATTGCACCGCCGCTGCACCTCTGTACCGACAATGCCGTGATGATCGCCTGGGCGGGGCTGGAGCGGATGGCGACCGGCGCCGCGCCGGATACGCTCGACGTCCAGCCGCGCTCGCGCTGGCCGCTCGATTCCAATGCGGAAACGCTGATCGGTTTCGGAAAACGAGGGGCCAAGGCATGAGCGAAACCATCGCCGTCGTCGGATCAGGGGCTTTCGGCACGGCGCTTGCGGCCGTCATCGCCCTTGCCGGCCGCAGCGCCGTGACACTCGTCGGGCGCGATCCGTCACTGATTGCCGATCTGAAGGCCGAACGGCTGCATGATGCGGCGCTGCCCGGCATTCTCCTGCCCGATACGCTGGAATTTTCCGCCGAGGCGGATGCAATCACTGGTGCCTCCATCGTGCTTTTTGCGATGCCGTCGCAGGCGCAGGCCGATGCGGCGCGGCAATACGGCCCCTACCTTGCCAAGGATGCCGTAGTCGTCACCTGCGCCAAGGGCATCGAACGAGCGACGGGCAATCTTCTGACCGACATGCTGGAACGGGAACTGCCGGACCATTCCGTCGCCGTGCTCTCGGGCCCGGGTTTTGCTGCCGATATCGCCAAGGGCCTGCCGACGGCGATGGCGATTGCGGCAGCCGACATGGAGACCGCGGAGCGCCTCGCTCAGGCCATATCGGGCCGGACCTTCCGGCTCTACGCTTCCAACGACCGGATCGGCGTGCAGCTTGGCGGCGCGCTGAAGAATGTGCTGGCGATCGCCTGCGGCATTGTCGAAGGCCGCGGCATCGGCGATTCCGCGCGTGCGGCGCTGATTGCGCGCGGGCTTGCGGAAATGTCGCGTTTCGTCGTCGCCAAGGGCGGGCAGGCGGACACGGTGCGCGGGCTTTCCGGCCTCGGCGATCTGGTGCTAACGGCGACGAGCCATCAATCGCGAAACCTGCGCTTCGGCATCGCACTCGGGCGCGGCGAAAAGACCGATCCCCTGCATGGCGCGCTGGTGGAAGGCGCGTTTGCTGCCTCCGTTGCCTCGCGGCTTGCGGCGGAATTGAAGGTCAGCATGCCGATCACCGATGCCGTTTCCGCCATCATCGACGGCAAGCTCGATATATCAGAGGCGATAGAGCAGCTGATGACGCGTCCGATCACCACCGAATAGGAGACAGACATGCTTTTCGCCCTTCTCTGCAAGGACAAACCGGGACACTTGAACGTGCGCATGGATACGCGCCCGACGCATATCGAGCATCTGAACAGGCTGAATGCCGAGGGCACGCTGAAGATCGCCGGCCCGTTTCTCGATGACGACGGCAAACCCTGCGGCAGCCTGATCGTCGTCGAAGCGGAATCGAAAGAGGCGGCGCTTGCGCTTGCCGATGCCGACCCTTACGCCAAAGCCGGACTATTCGAAAGCGTTGACGTCAAGGCCTACAACTGGGTCTTCAACAAACCGGAGGCGTGACATGGCGCACTGGCTCTATAAATCCGAACCCGCCTCCTGGTCCTGGGAGCAGCAGAAGGCTGCCGGCGAAAAGGGCACGGAATGGACCGGCGTCCGCAACTATCTGGCGCGCAACAATATGCGGGCGATGCTGATCGGCGACAAAGGCTTCTTCTATCATTCCAATGACGGGCTGGAGATCGTCGGCATCGTCGAAGTCTGCGCCCTGTCGCATCCCGATTCTTCCGCCAAGGGCGATCCGAAGTGGGATTGCGTCGATATCCGCGCCGTCATGGACATGCCGAAGCCGGTGACGTTGAAGGACGTCAAGGCGAGCGAGAAGCTCGCCAAGATGGCGCTCGTCACCTCGATGCGGCTTTCGGTGCAGCCGGTCACCGAGGAAGAATATCTCGAAGTCTGCCGGATGGGCGGGCTGGACAATCCGCCGCGTTGAAGACCGATCCGCAAGCTTTCATCCGCGCCAATACCAGCCTGATGCCGCCGCCGCATGTGCCGGAGATTTCGCTCTATCTGGCAAGCGAGGCGCATGAGCTCTGGCTGAAGACGGAGGAGGAGCTGGAGGCAATCGGCCTGCCGCCGCCCTTCTGGGCTTTTGCCTGGGCGGGCGGCCAGGGACTGGCGCGCTACATCCTCGATCATCCCGAGACCGTGCGCGGCAAGCGCGTGCTCGATTTCGCCAGCGGTTCCGGCCTTGTCGGCATCGCGGCTGTGATGGCCGGTGCCCGGGAGGTCATGGCTAGCGATATCGATCCCTGGGCGGAGGCGGCAGTCCGGTTGAATGCCGAGGCGAATCGCGTCTCGCTCGGATTTATCGGCGCCGATCTGATCGGGAAGGCGGTCGATGCGGATATCGTACTTGCCGGCGACGTCTTCTACGATCGCGCTTTCGCCGATGCGCTCGTTCCCTGGTTCGCCAAGCTGGCAGCCGACGGCAATCGGGTGCTGATCGGAGACCCCGGACGCAGTTACCTGCCGCGGGATCGGTTGGAATTCTGCGCGGTTTATGAGGTGCCGGTAACGCGGGCGCTGGAGGACAGCGAAATCAAGAAGACGACAGTGTGGCGGTTCGCTTCCTAAGTTCGATCGACATTCAGGATTCGATCATTCGCAATCGCCCGGACCAAAAGACGTCAGCCGGCGATCAAGGCGGCCTCATACACCATCGTCGCGGCGGCAAGATCAGCCAACGCCGTTCCGACCGCTTTGTAGAGAGTGATCTCATCGTTGGACGTCCGCGCTGGAATATTCCGTCGACACAGTTCGTCAAGTGTCGCACGCACCGCATCTGCAGCAATGATGCCGGCCCTGATCGGCTGGACCAGATCGCCCGCTTCGTGAAGGGCTTCGTGCGTGTCGCTATAGACCGAGGAACGCCGAAGCGCCTCGTCATCGGCCTCGCGCATTGCCGGGGTGAAGCCGCCGATCAGGTCGACATGGGTGCCCGGCCGCAGCCATTCGCCGCGGATAAGCGGTGCTGTCGCCAGCGTCGCCGCGCTGACGATATCGGCTTGCCGCACTGCTGCTTCCAGATCCGTGACGGCAGCGGCCTGGAGCCCCTGTTGCCGGAGGTTCTGCGCCAGCCGTTCGGCGCTGGCGGGATCGATATCCCAGATATCGACATGCGCGATCGGCCGGACAGTGCGATAGGCATCAGGTATGAGGCTCGCGACGCGGCCAGCGCCGATTACCAGCAGGCGACGGGCGTCCTTTCGGGCAAGATAGTCCGCGGCAAGCGCCGATGCCGCTACCGTACGGCGCGTGGTGATGGTGTTTCCGTCAAGGAGCGCAAGCTGCATGCCGGTCCGAGCATCGTAGAGCATGTAAGTCGAGGTCAAACCGGGAATGCCGCGCAGCGTGTTGCCGGGAAAGACGGTGACGATCTTGATGCCAAGGTAGCGCTCTGACCGGTGCGTTTCATGCCAGGCCGGCATCAGAAGCAGCGTCGCATCCGGCTCGCCGCTGTTGGCTATCGTGTGGTGATGCCGTACCGGCACGACACAGCCTTGGCAAATGCTTGCCGCAAGGTCGCGACCAGCGCGCCGAAAGGCAGAAGCTCGCCCGTTGTGCGGGCATCGAGAATACGGATTTGTGTGTCGGTCATTGAAGCGATCTCTCAGGAAGTTCTAACTGCGGGATAAGGCGAGTTCTGTGTGATTGAACGAGAGCCGCGTCGCCGCCGCGCGGCGCACCGGCTTTTCAACCGGCATCGGCCTTTTGGGGAATGCAGAGCACTGAACACCATTCAGCCAAACGCCGCTTTCTTCTCCAGAATCCTGGCGTATTGCGTCAGCGGATAGCACAGGGCGAAGAAGATCACCGCGACGAGACCGTAGACCTTGAAAGGTTCGAAGGTCGCGTTGTTGATGGCGTTGGCGGTTTTCAGCAGTTCGTCGAAGCCGAGGATCGAGGCCAGTGCGGTGCTCTTGATCAACTGGACCAAGAACCCGACGGTCGGCGCGCGGGTGATGCGGAAAGCCTGTGGCAGGATGACGAGGCGAAGTTCGAGGAGACGATGCAAGCCCAGGCTGGCTGCGGCGTCCCATTGCCCGCGCGGCACCGCCTCGACGCCGCTCCGCCAGATTTCCGCAAGATAAGCGCTGGCATAGAACGTCAGGCCGCAGACGGCGGCGGTCCATGACTCGATCCGGAAACCAAGCATCGGCAGGCCGAAGAACATCAGAAAGAGCTGCATGAGCAGCGGCGTCCCCTGAAACAGGGCAATGTAGCCGGACGCGAAGCTGCGCGGCCAGCGTGTTTTCGATATCCGTGCAGACAAGATCGCCAGGCCAACGATGGCGCCGCCGGCAAAGGCTGCGAGCGAAAGCATAAGGGTCCAGCGTGCCGCGAAGACAAGATTGCGCAGAATGTCCCAGAAGGTGAACTCAATCATGCCAGACCGGCTCCCAGAAAACGGCGTTTCCCGGCGACGAGGAGCCGGCGAAGTGCGGCGGACATCGAAAGGTAGATCAACGTCGCCACCAGATAGGTCTCAAAGGAGCGGAAGGTGCGCGACTGAAGCAGATCGGCCTCCTGCGCCAGCTCGCGGACGGATATTTGCGAAACCACCGCCGATTCCAGCATCATGATGATGATTTGGCTCGTCAGTGCCGGAAAAATGATGGCGACCGCTTGCGGCAGGATGATCTTGAAGAACACCGGCCGAGGCCTCAGGCCGAGCGCCTGCGCCGCCTCCTTCTGGCCTCTCGGTATGGCATCGAGCCCGGCCCCGACCACCTCGATCGTGTAGGCGGCCATGTTGAGGGTCATGGCAAGCACGGCGGCAGTGACCGGATCGAGGCGAATGCCGAGGCTGGGCAAGCCAAAGAAGATGAAGAACAGCTGCACCAGGAACGGCGTATTGCGCATGATTTCCACATAGAGGCCGACGACCTTGCGCAGCCATGGATAAGGTCCCCGGCGCGCGGCCGCGCCGGGAATGCTGAGAACGATCCCGAGGACCGACGTGGAGGCCGTTAGGGCAAGCGTCGTACCCGCGCCATAAGCCAGAGCTCCCATTCCGTCCCAAAGCCAATTGAAATCGAGGCTGTATCTCATCGCATGTCCTTTGGAGCCGGATGATCTGGGCCGGGTCGCCCCGGAAATCTGGGTCCGCCTCTCAAGCAAAGAATTGGAGCATGATGCCACCGCAATCGCTTGCAGTTTTCGGCATCATGCTCTGGTGAGTGGGAGGCGTCCTCGTCAGTCCTTCAGGTTCTCAGGGTTGAGCGGCGCTTTCAGCCAGCTCTTCGAGCCGGCGTCGAGCGAACCATCGGCGATCATTGCGGCGACGCTGTCATCGACAGCCTTCTTCAGGCCATCCTCGCCCTTGCGGAGCGCAATGTGCGAGGGGGAGCTGAGGAGCTGGAACTTCTGCTCCGGCTTCAGGGCTTCCTGTCGTGCCAGAACCTGCGCGCCGACATCGTTGCCAACGACCATCAACTGGGTCTGGCCGGATATGAAGGCCTGGATGACCGAATTGTAGTTCTCGAAACGCTGGATCGCAGCCGAGCCGGGGGCGACAGCCGTCAGCGACGTGTCTTCGAGCGTCCCACGATTGACGGCAATTGACTTGTCGGCGAGGTCTTCCTTGCCGCTCACCTTCAGCGCCGCTGGTCCGATGACGGCGATATAGTAGGGGGCGTACGGAGCGGCAAAATCGATCACCTCGGCGCGCTCCTTCGAATAGCCGACGCTCATCAGCAGGTCGACGCGGTCGTCGTTCAGGTAGGCGATCCTGTTCTGGCCGGTAACGCTGACGAGATTGAGTTTCACGCCGAGCCCGTCGGCGATCTTCTGGGCGACGTCGACGTCATAGCCCTTGATGCTCATATCGGCGCTTGCCGAAGAGAAGGGCGGGAAATCGGAGAAGATGCCGATGTTGATCTCGCCTGCGGCTTTGATATCGGCAAGTTCGTCGGCCTGAGCGGCCCCCGCCAGGATGCCGAACACGGCAATTGCCGTAGTGGCGGTGTAGCGCAATTTCATAAGAGCAGTCATGTCGTTCCCCTTTTTGAGACGTGTTGTGCGACAGGTGATGGATGGCAGCGGGCATGAGGCGCGCTGCCGGTGTGGAGCTGGTTCTCAGGTCACCTTGGTCCTGACCGCGGGACTGAACATCGCGAGGCACAGGAGTTCGAACAGGACCTGCGCGGCGATCTGCGCGGTGTTGGTGGTGTTGTCGTATTGCGGTGCGATTTCCACGACGTCGCCGCCAACGAGGTTGATGCCCTTGAAGCCGCGCAACAGGGTCAGAGCCTCCCTCGGCTGAAGCCCGCCGACTTCTGGCGTGCCGGTTCCCGGAGCGAAGGCCGGATCGAGGCTGTCCACGTCGAAACTGAGATAGGTCGGACCGGCGCCGACAACCTCCAGAGCCTTTGCGATCACCGCCTTGAGGCCCATCTCCGCCACCTCTTCCGCGTGGATGACGGTCATGCCGGAGGCAAAGGAGAACTCCCAGAGATATTCGCCGCCGCCGCGGATGCCGATCTGGATCGTACGCTTCGGATCGAGCACACCGGCCAGAACCGCCTCGCGGAAGGGCGCGCCGTGGTGGAACTTGGAGCCCTCATAGGGACCGGCGGTGTCGCAATGAGCGTCGATGTGGATCATGCCGACCGGCTGGCTGGCCGCTAGGCCCTTGAGGATGGCGCCGGAGATCGAATGGTCGCCGCCGACCGACAGCGGGATAACCCCGGTTGCCGCGATCATCCGGTAGCAGGCCTCGATGTCGGCATGGCATTCGGCCAGGCCGAACCGGCTGCGCATCGGCACGTCGCCGACATCGGCGACCTTTAGCCCTCCCATCGGCGCGACACGCAGAACATGCTCGTAGGGGCCGATACGCTCGATCGCCCGGACGGCCCGCGGTCCCAGCCGCGCACCGGCGCGATTGGTGACGCCGAGGTCCATCGGCACGCCGATCAGAGCCACGTCAAGCGCCTCAAGCACCTCGGGCCGCAAGCCGTTCTCGATGAAACGGGCATCCAGAAAGGTCGCAGGATCGGCGAAAGGCCATTTGCGGCTGTCGCCGTCCTTGAACACGCTCGCCGCCACGGCGCGGAAGTGCGGATCTTCCATCTCCCCGCCTGCAGCGTTGCCGAAGCGCTTTCTCAAGTCTTCCAGAAAATCCCCGTCAATGGTCAAGGCAGGCTCCCACGGTATTGATGCTGCCATCATCATCGGCGCCGCCCACTTCTCTTGGAACCGCGAAAATTCGAGAGGGGATATAACGATTATTGATAGCTTGGATCCGACGAGGCTCCGCGATGCGGGTAGTGCGTCCATCAGTGCATTCAGAAAACTTTATAACCCTGCGAGAATTTTCCCACTACCGCGGTTGGCAACCTCCAATCAGTCTCCGATGCGAACGGTCCGGCAGAGGGCCGACAACAAAGGGAACCTACCATGTTGCACGATATGACACGCCGCCGCTTCCTCGGATCCGCCGCAGCCGCGGGGATTGCCGGCACGATGACCGGGTTTGCAAGATCCGCCGCAGCCGGCAGCGGCAATCTCACCGCCGTCGAATGGGGCGGTGATGTCGTTGAAGCGATGAAGCAGATTGCCGCCGACCAGAATGCGGCGACATTCAACTGGGTTCTTCACCAGGGCGGCGCGGGCGCGATCCTGCCAAAGATCAAGGCCGTCTGGCCGAATGTCGACTATGACTACGTCGCCGGCTGGGAAGGCTCGTTCAACAGCATGGTGAAGGAGGATTGGCTCGAGACCATCAATCCTGCCGATGTTCCCAACCTCGCGAATATTCCCGAGAAAATCATTATTCGTGATGGCAAGGGCAATATAAAAGCGGTGCCACGCGCAGTTGGCGGCATGTATTTCGGTGCCCGAACCGACACGGCTCCGATCGCCGTGAAGACCATCGATGATCTGCTGAACCCCGATCTCAAGGGCGCGATCTGCTGGCCAGGCCCGACACAGAGCATGATGCTCCAGATTGTCGCGCTCGCCCTTCACGCCGGCGGCAGTGAAACGAATATGGAACCCGGGTGGAAGCTCATGAAGGAATTGGCGAAATCCGGCAATATCGGCCGCGTCGCCGTCACCGATATCGATTTCACCAATTCGCTGACGTCTGGCGAGACCTCCGTCGGCTTCTTCGCCGAGCCCGGCTGGGCGGCGGTGGCGAAAAACTTCCCGGTTATGCGTTTCACCAAGGACAGCAACTTCAAAGCCTTCCTCTACCAGAGCGGCTTCGGCGTCCTGAAGAACAGACCGAACACCAAGGCAACGCTCGATTTCGTCAACTTCGCGATCAGCCCGGACATGAACTCGCTCTACGCCAAAGTGGCTGGCGAGGCGCCGTTGAACAGCAAGGCGGTTACGCCCGACAACCTCAAGCATCTCGCCTTCACGTCGGACGAGTTTTCGAGCTTCGTCTATGTGCCGGACTACAATGTCGTTCTCGAACAGCAGGATGCCTGGTCCAAGCGCTGGGAGCAAGATATCGCCCCGTTGCTGTAATACACCTCGCGGCAGGTTGTCGTAGGCGCGCTTCGACAACCTCCCTTTCTCATGGCCGCAAGGGCGAGGAAAAGGCTGTTTCATCATGACCAAGGTAAGGCGGCAACCCGTTGCCATTTCAATTCCGGATCGTCGAGATGCGGCCCTGACGCTCGGGCCAGCCCTGCTGGTGTTCGCATTCGGTTTTCTGTCACCGCTCATCAATCTGGCAATCGAAAGCTTGAAGGAGTTTACGCCGGGGCGCGTCGGCTCCGTGGAAAATGCCGCGGCAACGGTTCAGAACTATTACGAGCTTGCAAACCAGGCGTTTGCAAGCGTTCTGCTGACGACCTTCTGGATCGGTGGAGTTGCCGCGATCATCGGCCAGCTTGTGGCATTCCCGCTGGCCTATTTCATCGTGCGGCGCATTTCGCCGCGGATGCGCACGCTCACCCTCGGTTTTTTGATTACGCTTGTACTTTCCAGCGTCCTGATCAAGACGTACGCGATCGAACTGACCTTCGGGTCGGTTGGCATCCTCCGACCCTTCCTCTTGACACTGGGCCTTTCGCCCAACAGCCGCGAATATATCAATATCGTCGTTATTGCGGGTCTGGTTCACTCGATCATACCGGTCGCAACGCTGACGTTGATTGGCGCGATGCAATCGATCGATCCGCGTCTGCTCGATGCAGCCCAGTCGCTCGGCGCGCCAGGATGGAAAGCCCATTTGTCGATCACGCTTCCCCTGAGCTTCGCGGCGCTGATCTCAAGCACGCTTGTCTCGCTGACTTTCGCGATCAGCGCCTTCGTTATTCCCATGGTGCTCGGGAGGGGCCGGGTGCTTTTCATGTCGAACGTCATCTACACCCGGTTCAGCGATATCGCCAACTACCCGAGCGGCGCGGCGATCTCGCTCGTCATGCTTGCCGTGGCCTTGGCGGTCGTCGCTGTCATCACGTTTGCGCAGGCGCGGAGGGTTTCCCGATGAGCATGCAGTCTCTTGCAGCGCGAACCGGAGACCGGATTGCCGGTTCCCTTGCCTACGGTGTCATCGGCCTTGGATTGGCGTTCCTCGCCATCCCGCTGGTGATAACATGCGTCATGGCTTTCGACGCCAGGACCTACCTCGGCCCGATGCCGCCACCTGCCTTGTCGCTTCATTGGTTCGAACGGCTCGTCTCCCAGGCGGATATCCTTGCCAGCCTGCGCACCAGCTTCATCTTGGCGGTACTCACGACGGTTCTGTCCGTTACGATCGGAACTGCGGCGGCTGTCGGTCTTGCCCGGGGCAATTTTCCGGGAAAGGCAGCGCTGACTTCGGCCTTTCTCTCGCCACTCATCGTCCCGCCGGTCGTGATTGGATTCGGCCTGCTGCTTTTCCTTTCCAAGGCCGGTATCACAAATGGTATGGCGCGCCTGCTCCTCGGCCACGTGATCGTGACGTTGCCCTATTGCATAAGGACCAGTCTCGCCAGCCTTCTCGGCAGCGACCACCGATTGACGGAAGCCGCAATGGTTCTCGGCGCCACGGAGCGCCAGGCCTTCTGGACCATTACCCTGCCGCTGATGCGGACGGGCGTCGTCACCGGCGCGATCTTCGCCTTCGCAATTTCGATGGATGACGTATCGATCAGTCTCTTCCTGAGCGATCCGTCCGCAACGACCTTGCCTGTTACGCTGGTCAGCAATATGCGCGCGGCTTTCGATCTGACGATCGCTGCGGCGGCCGTGGTCCTGATTGCCGTCACCGCGTTGCTGATCGTCGTGCTGGACCGTGTCGTCGGCTTCGACACCGTCGTCGGTCAGGGTTTGTTTCGTTCATGAGGACAATACGATGATTTCTGCCGTGGAATTTCAAGGGGTCAGCAAGTGCTTCGGCGAAACGGTCGCCCTTGGCAATATCTCCTTTTCGGTGAACCCAGGCGAAACAATCGCACTGCTTGGACCGAGCGGTTGCGGCAAGACCACCATTCTTCGGCTCATTGCCGGATTCGAGCGGCCCGACAAAGGTTCGATCTTGATCGACGGCGAGCCGATGGCCGGATTGAAACCCTATGAGCGCAATGTCGGGCTGCTGTTCCAGCACTACGCTCTTTTCCCGCATATGACCGTCGAACAGAACATCGGCTACGGACTTCGCCATCGCAACCATCCGCCGGGGCAAATACCGCGCCGCATTGCCGAGATGCTTGAGCTCGTCCGGCTCGTCGGTTTCGGACAGCGGCGGCCGCACCAGTTGAGCGGCGGCCAGCAGCAGCGTGTTGCGCTTGCGCGGGCGCTCGCCACCCATCCAAGCCTCCTTCTTCTGGATGAGCCGCTGTCGGCCCTCGACGCCAAACTTCGCCACGAGCTGCGCACCGAATTGAAGGATGTGCTCGCCGCGGTCGGCTCGACCGCCATCGTGGTAACCCACGACCAGGAGGAGGCGATGAGCCTGGGAGAGCGGATATTCGTGATGAACCGTGGAGCAATCATGCAATCCGGCAAGCCGGATGATGTGTATTGGCGTCCAGACTCGCGTTTCGTCGCGGATTTCATGGGTCGGACGAATTGGATTCATGGCTCGATTTCGGCCGCGGGCGGAACGGCCGGCAAATTTCGCTCCGAATCCGGCTGGGAGTTCCCGGTCGCGTCCACGGCAAGTCTTTCAGGTGCCGCCGAGATTTGCGTGAGGCCGGAAAGCATCGAGATATCGTCCGGTGTTCCGGCTGCCGGAGCCATGCCCGGGCGCGTTGCCGACGTCGTGACACTCGGTGCCTTCAGGCATGTCGTTCTGGACCTCGCCACTGGCGACCGCATAATCTCGGCTTGCCCGAACCGTCCAGACATAGCCTTCGCTCGTGGGCAGGAGATCAGCGTTTCCATTCCCCCCGAGGCATGCGTTCTCTTTGCGCGATAAGCTGGCATGGATGGGGCGCAGCTTTGCACTGCGCCCGGGCTAAGGGTCACCAGTTGCCGGAAGGACATGGTTCGTCCAATATCCACTTACGGGCAGAGAGGCCTTCGGCTCTCGAGTGCCACAAAGTATGGAATGCGGCTTCTGATGCTTGATCTTGATTCTTATCTGCTTCGTGCATTTCTGACCGTCGCGGAAATCGGCACCGTCAATGGAGCAGCCGTCAAGCTGAACAGAACGCAGGCGGCCGTGAGCATGCAGATCCGCAAGCTGGAGGAGCTTGTCGGCGTTACGCTGTTTTCGCGTTCGTCAAAGGGCCTCGAGCTGACGAGCCATGGGCAGATCATGCTGGCTTATGCCCGCGAAATGGTCGCCCTCAGCGATGAGGTCGGGAAAAGGCTGACAGGCAAGATGATCGAGGACCGCATTCGCCTCGGCGTCGTCGAGGACTTCGCAGCCGGCCACCTGATCGACATTCTTAGTGCCTTCAGAGCCCAGAACCCGAAGGTCGAGATCGACATCATCGTCGAGCCGAATCGTCGCCTCGCCAGCCTGTTTGAAGACAGGAAGCTCGATCTCGTAGTTTGCGACATCACCTGCCTCGCGCGAAAACCGACCCTGATCTGGACCGAATATTTGATGTGGACGGTCAGATCCGACTTTGTGGCGGATACGGAAAAGCCGCTTCCCATCATCATGTTCGAGGAGGAGTGTCCCTGGACGCTTCCGACGATTGCGGCTCTGTCCCAGCGGAACATCAAGTGGAAGACGGCGTGCGTCGCATCGACGCTGGTGGCCATGGCGACCGCGGTTCGCGTCGGTATCGGTATCGCGCCAATGATGCTCAACACGAAACCGGAGGGCTGCCGGACGCTTGACAGATCGGCGGACCTGCCCGGTCCGGTGCGCATCGAGATCGGTCTGTATGCTCAGTCCGAGACGGCCGAAGGCGCGCGCTATCTTGTGGACTTCATTTCGCGGCATACGGCCATATTGTCCAGCTAGAGCATGATGCCGAAAAATGTGATCGGTTTCGGACGACATCCTGCTCCAACTCCTTCTGGGAGCGTTCACCTTCCATTATATCGGGTCAATTTAATTCCTCCTACCGGAATGGCGAGCGAAGCCCCACAGTGATCCATGAAGGGTCGACGGCCCAATCTCAAGCATACATGGAAGTCTGCGAATACGATGATGGGGCAAGCCAAAGTTGACGAAACTCTCCTCGCAGATGCCGCCTATCTGCCCGGCCAGGTCGCAAACCTGACGAGGGGAGCAAGCGTCACAGCGCAGACCAACGAAATACTGGAGCGCATCGATGACATGCTGCTGCGCGAAGGCACCGACAAGTCAGAGATCATTCTCGTCAACATCTGGCTCAGGGACCTTGCCTCATTCGAGGAAATGAACAGAGCTTGGGATGCTTGGATGCCGGATAGCGGAACGCCACGGCGGGCGACGTTTGAGGACAAGAATCTGCCGCCGATGTGCGCCATCCGTATTGACGTGGCCGCGTCGCGAAAGAGTAGGGCCGGGCAAATTTGAGCCGCCTGCGCTCGTCATCCTCATAGCCTTGTCAGCGAAGCCGAGCGGAATTCCGCACTTTTGGCATCATGCGCTAAGGCCGGATGACACAGACCTTGGCCTCGTAGGCGCAGGGATCATCCTGCACCGCGATATCGATGACTTTCGCCTTCGGTGCCAGTTGCTCAGGCTGTGCTGTGGGATAGAAGCCATAGCCGTCGCCGCCGACATAGGTTCCGCCATCAGCCTGATAGACATAAGAAGAGCCGGCATAGGTGCCGCCGTCACCACCCTGCGCCTGGGGCACGACGACGAGCAGATTGCTGCGGGCGAAGCGATTGGTTGCCGGCGATGAAAACTGTTTCAGGAACGGCATCCGTGCTTTGCGGTTCCGATATCGATAGGCGTTGTCGAAAAGGATGCCGCGATCGCGCCAGCCGATACGTTCGCCGAGGAATAATCCACCGTGGAAATCGTGACGGTGGCCGGGAAAGCGATGATCGTCGCGGCGGTCACCGGCTTCGGCGGGAAGTGCAGCAAGCGCGGACAGGGCAAGCAGGGCGAGTGCGGACAGACTGCGAAACATGGGTGGCCGGCCTCCGGAATTCCGATCCCTAACAAATCGTTAACGCCAGATTGCGCCAAAATCCGGAGCATGTCCATTCAGGTCGGACAACCGGCACAAAATTTGAGCGGAAGAGACCAGTTTCTTTAGCCTGCAAACTTCCCAGTAACGCGAATCGATTAAATTAAAAGCAGACAGCGATTGTGCTTGTCGTCGGCGTTCCCGGTGATTAAACGTCGCAATTGATGCAACGCACACAGAGAATTTTGTCATTCGTGTGGTTGACTGAGCATGCTCCGAAATCCGGGAGCGCAGAGAAGCTGCCGCGAGGTTCTGATGGCGAATGTGACAAATAACCGGCCCCTATCGCCGCATCTGCAGATTTACAAACCTATTCCCACCATGGTCATGTCCATCGTTCACCGCATCACCGGTAGTGCGCTCTACGTCGGCACGCTGCTCGTCGCCTGGTGGCTGATCGCGGCGGCGAGCGGCCAGGGCTCCTACGACTGGGCCAACTGGGTGCTCGGCAGCCTTCTCGGCAAGCTCGTGCTTCTCGGCTACACTTGGGCGCTGCTGCACCACATGCTCGGCGGCTTCCGCCATCTCATGTGGGATCTCGGCTATGGCCTCGAGAAAGAATTCTCGACCAAGCTCGCCATCGCCAACATCATCGGGTCGCTCTGTCTGACCGTGCTGGTCTGGGTGATCGGCTTCCTCATTCGCTTCTGAAGGTCCTCTCATGGATATGCGCACCCCCCTCGGCAAGGTTCGCGGGCTCGGCTCCGCCAAGGAAGGCACGGGCCATTTCTGGCGTCAGCGGCTGACCGCAGTCTCCAATATTCCGTTGATCCTCTTCTTCGTCATCTTCATGATCGCCTATGCCGGCGCGCCCTATGCGGATGTGGTTCGCGCGCTGTCGAACCCGTTTGTAGCGGTCGTCATGGGCCTGATGGTAATATCTGGCGTCATCCATATGAAGCTCGGCATGCAGGTCATCATCGAGGACTACGTGCATGGCGAGTTCGGCAAGATCGCTCTCCTGATGCTGAACACGTTCTTTGCGATCGTGATCGCCGGCCTCTGTCTCTTCGCCATTCTGAAAATCGCATTCGTAGGATAAGCTGACATGGCACCGATTTCCCCCGCCCAGAACGGCAAGGCCTACAAGTATGTCGATCACTCCTACGACGTGATCGTCGTCGGCGCCGGCGGCGCGGGCTTACGCGCGACGCTCGGCATGGCCGAGCAGGGTTTCCGCACGGCCTGCATCACCAAGGTATTCCCGACCCGTTCGCATACGGTCGCGGCCCAGGGCGGCATCGCCGCTTCGCTGCGCAACATGACGCCGGATAGCTGGCAGTGGCACCTCTACGACACCGTCAAGGGTTCCGACTGGCTCGGCGACGTCGACGCCATGCAGTATCTCACCATGGAAGCGCCGAAGGCGGTCTATGAGCTCGAGCATTACGGCGTGCCGTTCTCGCGCAACGAGGAAGGCAAGATCTATCAGCGCCCGTTCGGCGGCCATATGCAGAATTACGGCGAAGGCCCGCCGGTCCAGCGCACCTGCGCCGTTGCCGACCGCACCGGCCACGCCATCCTGCATACGCTCTACGGCCAGTCGCTGCGCAACAATGCCGAATTCTTCATCGAGTATTTCGCGCTCGACCTGATCATGTCGGAAGACGGCAGCCGCTGCACCGGCGTCATCGCCTGGTGCCTCGACGACGGGACGATCCATCGCTTCGCCGCCAAGATGGTGGTGCTGGCGACCGGCGGCTACGGCCGCGCCTATTTCTCGGCAACATCGGCCCATACCTGCACCGGCGACGGCGGCGGCATGGTGGCGCGTGCCGGCCTGCCGCTGCAGGACATGGAATTCGTTCAGTTCCACCCGACCGGCATCTACGGTTCGGGCTGTCTGATCACCGAAGGCGCGCGCGGCGAAGGCGGTTACCTCGTCAACTCCGAGGGCGAGCGCTTCATGGAGCGGTACGCGCCTTCGGCCAAGGACCTTGCCTCGCGCGACGTCGTTTCGCGCTGCATGACGCTTGAGATCCGCGAGGGCCGCGGTGTCGGCAAGGCGAAGGACCACATCTTCCTCCATCTCGACCACCTCGATCCGGCCGTTCTTCATGAACGCCTGCCGGGGATTTCCGAGAGCGCCAAGATCTTCGCCGGCGTCGACGTCACGCACGAGCCGATCCCGGTTCTGCCGACCGTTCACTACAATATGGGCGGCATTCCCACGAATTATTGGGGCGAAGTGCTGAACGCCGACGGTGCCAATCCTGAACGGATCATCCCCGGCCTGATGGCTGTGGGTGAAGCCGGCTGCGCCTCGGTGCACGGCGCCAACCGCCTCGGCTCCAATTCGCTGATCGACCTGGTGGTCTTCGGCCGCGCCGCGGCGATCCGCGCCGGCGAGGTGATCGACCGCGCCGCGCCGATCCCGCATCTCAATGTCGC
This sequence comes from Rhizobium sp. LARHSG275, assembly GCF_052871115.1. Taxonomy (NCBI): domain Bacteria; kingdom Pseudomonadati; phylum Pseudomonadota; class Alphaproteobacteria; order Hyphomicrobiales; family Rhizobiaceae; genus Rhizobium; species Rhizobium sp. LARHSG275. Next base: position 79,457 of record NZ_JBIXJN010000025.1, read on the forward strand.
CGCCTGCGACAAGATCATGGACCGTTTCGACGGTCTTCGCCACGCCAGCGGCGGCACGCCGACGGCGGAGCTGCGCGAGAAGATGCAGCGCGCCATGCAGGAAGACGCCGCCGTCTTCCGCACGCAGGAATCGCTGGAATCCGGCTGCCGGCGTATCTCGGCAATCTGGGGCGAGATGAAGGACATCAAGGTCACCGACCGCTCGATGATCTGGAACTCGGATCTGGTCGAGACGCTGGAGCTGCAGAACCTGATGGCCAACGCCATCACGACGATCTACGGCGCTGAGGCCCGCAAGGAGAGCCGCGGTTCGCATGCACGCGAGGACTATACCGAGGGTGCATTCGCCGGCCGCGACGACGTCAACTGGCGCAAGCACACGCTCGCCTGGGTGAACGAGGCAGGCGACGTGAAACTCGATTACCGGCCGGTCCACACCGATCTGATCGCGGAAGGCATCGATCCGCATAAGATCGAGCCGAAGGCTCGCGTATACTGATCTCAAGAGGAACCGGACATGGTTGAACTCGCTCTCCCCAAGAATTCTCAGATGCGCGAAGGCAAGGTCTGGCCGAAGCCGGCGGGTGCCAAGAACACCCGCGAGTTCCGCGTCTACCGCTGGAGCCCGGACGATGGTCAGAACCCGTCGATCGATACCTTCTATATCGATGTCGACGATTGCGGGCCGATGGTGCTCGACGGTCTGCTCTACATCAAGAACAAGATCGATCCGACGCTGACGCTGCGCCGCTCCTGTCGCGAGGGTATCTGCGGCTCCTGCGCGATGAATATCGATGGCACGAACACGCTCGCCTGCACCAAGGGCCTCGACGATATCAAGGGTGCGGTGAAGATCTATCCGCTGCCGCATCTGCCCGTCGTCAAGGATCTGGTTCCGGACCTCACCAACTTCTATGCCCAGCATCGTTCGATCGAGCCATGGCTGAAGACGGTGTCGCCGGCGCCGGCCAAGGAGTGGAAGCAGAGCCACGAGGACCGGCAGAAGCTCGACGGCCTTTATGAATGCATCCTCTGCGCCTGCTGCTCGACCTCCTGTCCGAGCTACTGGTGGAACGGCGACCGCTATCTCGGTCCGGCCGTTCTGCTGCAGGCCTATCGCTGGCTGATCGATTCCAGAGACGAGGCGACCGGCGAGCGCCTCGACAATCTCGAAGACCCGTTCCGCCTCTATCGCTGCCATACGATCATGAACTGTGCGCAGACTTGTCCGAAGGGTCTTAACCCGGCCAAGGCAATCGCCGAAATCAAGAAGATGATGGTCGAGCGCCGGGTTTGATCAGCATGCATACCGATGGCGGAATCGACGGCTTCGATCCCGAAGCCGTCACGGAGATCAGGTCGCGGCTTGCATCGGTGCGCGAACAGGGCATCCGCATCGGTTTTGCGATCGAAAGTGGCAGCCGCGCCTGGGGCTTTCCATCTCCCGACAGCGATTATGATTGTCGCTTTGTCTACATCCGTCCCGTCGAACATCATCTTGCTCTTGTTTCGGCGCGCGATGTCATCGAGTTCCCGATCATTGGCGATATCGATACAGGCGGCTGGGATCTCAGAAAGGCGTTGCGGCTCGCGCTCAAGGGAAACGCCGTGGTGGTTGAATGGCTGAAATCGCCGATCGCCTACGAAGAGGAAGCTGGTTTTCGCTCCCGTCTCGGCGCGTTTCTTGATCACGTCATGGTGCCGGAGAAGGTCGCTGCGCATTATGTCGGACTTATGCGGCGGCATTTTCAAAGCCATGGCGAAGACGTGATCAAGCTGAAGACGCTGCTCTATGCCCTGCGTCCGGCCATCGCGCTCGAATGGATGCGGCAGCGTTCATATCGCGTGCTGCCGCCGATGAATATGCTGGAATGCCTTGAGACGATCTCCATCGCGCCGGAACTTCGGGCGGCGATACTCGATCTCGTGCATGTCAAGAAGCAGACGCGCGAAATGGGTGTGGGCCTGCCACCGGCACTGGTGCAAGTGTTCCTGCAGGGTGCACTGGAGCGCTATTCCGAGACATTGCGCGAGTTCGACAGGGATCCTGACAGAGATGAACGCGGGCAACACCTTGCTGACAAATTCTATGTGCAGGAAGTTTTGCAGCGGGACAGTTGAACTGTATCGTTTTTCGGTTAGGTGTTGTCGCGGGCAATTTATGCCGCCCGACTTGATTAACCAAAGCGAATTACGATAATCGGACTTGTCTCACGCCCGTTTCTCTGCGGCGATGGCCGAATTCAGGAGTATGATGATGCAGTTGCGATATGCGATGACAGGTCTGGTGGTGGCTCTCGCGCTAGCCGGTTGTGATCGGACGGCATATAATTACAACTCCAGCTCAAACTCGGTGCCGACGCCGTTGACGGCGCAACCGGTGCCCTCCGTACAGGGCGGGCAGCTTCCGCCGCCGACCGGCAGCTCGCAGTTTCCGGCCGCACCAGCGTCGGCGTCGCCGATGCCGGGCGCTCAGCCTGGCGGAATGGGCGCGAATGCGCTCGATATCACCAAGGAATCGATGGTTGGAAGCTGGCGTGTCAACGGCAGCTGCGACATGTTCCTGACGCTCACCAATCTCGGCAGCGGTTCGCGCGGCGGCACGCGTGGCTGCGTCGGCGAGCTGACGGCGATGGGCTCCTGGGAGGTCGCCGGCAAGCAGGTGCTGCTCAAGGACCGCTCGGGCAACCAGCTCGGCAGCGTCTACAAGACGGCCGACAACCGCTTCCAGGGACAGACGAGCACGGGCCAGTCGATCAGCCTCAGTCGGTAAACTAACTGGCGTGGTAAACGAACCGGCGGGTCAGCGCCATTGACTGACAGGCGGATATGCGCTCATGCAACCAATGCCGGATTATGCGCTCAGCGTCTGCGAACAGCTTAAAGCGCTGACCGCATCGGGCGCCCTCCAGGTCGATTCTGCCCAATTGGACGTGGCAAAGAGCCTCGACCGGGTGCTCGCCGGGCTGAAGCAGCGGCTGCCGGCGGCAAAATCGAGCGCGCTCGGCTGGCTGTTTGCCGCCAAGAAGAAATCCACAGACGGCATCAAGGGGCTTTATATCCACGGCAGCGTCGGGCGCGGCAAGACCATGCTGATGGACATGTTCTTCGCGATGGCGCCGTGCAGGAAGAAGCGCCGGGCGCATTTCCACGAATTCATGGCGGATGTGCACAACCGCATCGCGGCGCACCGGCTGAAGCTCAAGAACGGCGAGACGAGACAAGCCGACCCGATGCCGCCGGTCGCCGCAGCGCTTTACGACGAGGCAGAACTGCTCTGCTTCGACGAGTTCACGGTCACCGACATCGCCGATGCGATGATCCTGTCGCGGCTGTTCTCCGAGCTTTTCGCGCGCGGATGCGTGCTGGTCGCGACCTCGAACGTCGAACCCGACAATCTCTACACGGATGGTCTCAATCGCAGCCTGTTCCTGCCCTTCGTTGCCCTGCTCAAGCAGCATGTCGATGTCGTCACCCTGGATTCGCCGACCGACTACCGGATGGAGAAGCTGAGCAGCCAGCCGGTCTATCTGGTGCCGATCAACGACCATAACGACATGGCGATGGATGCGTCCTGGACGCAGGCGCTGCATGGGCGCAAGGCGCAGCCGCTGGATATTCCGATGAAGGGGCGCCACATCCATGTGCCGCTCGCCGTCGACCGCATGGCGCGGTTCTCTTTCGCCGATCTCTGCGACAAGCCGCTCGGGGCTGTCGACTTCCTGGCGATCGCCGAGCGTTTCGATACGGTCTTCGTCGATCACATTCCCTTGCTCGGGCCGGAAAAGCGGAACCAGATCAAGCGGTTCATCATTATGGTCGATACGTTCTACGATCATGCCGTGCGGCTTTACATTTCCGCGGCGGCCATGCCGGAGGAACTGCTGCTGCAACGCCGGGGCATCGAGGGCTTCGAATTCGACCGCACGGCTTCGCGCCTGTTCGAGATGCGCAGTGCGGAATATCTTGCGCTGCACCATGAGAAGCGCGCCGCAGAGTAACAATTCGGTGACAGAATATCTTACGTTTACGTAAGTATTTTTGTATCTAAACGATTGAAAACGCTGCATCAAAAATAATGGATTGCCATTTTTAGGCTTTGGGTCTATGCGATTGCGTCATTGGGCGGTGCCTTGGCGTCCGTTCGACGAATTTGATCGCAAAGGAAACAGCGAAATGGCGCGTAACAAGATCGCACTCATTGGTTCTGGCATGATTGGTGGCACGCTGGCACACCTCGCCGGCCTGAAGGAACTGGGCGACATCGTTCTCTTCGACATCGCAGACGGCATTCCCCAGGGCAAAGGTCTCGATATTTCCCAGTCGTCGCCGGTCGAAGGCTTCGACGTCAATCTGACGGGTGCCAGCGACTATTCCGCGATCGAGGGCGCCGATGTGTGCATCGTCACGGCAGGTGTCGCCCGCAAGCCCGGCATGAGCCGCGACGATCTTCTCGGCATCAACCTCAAGGTCATGGAGCAGGTCGGCGCCGGCATCAAGAAATATGCCACGAACGCTTTCGTGATCTGCATCACCAATCCGCTCGACGCCATGGTCTGGGCGCTGCAGAAGTTTTCCGGCCTTCCCGCCAACAAGGTCGTCGGCATGGCCGGCGTTCTCGACTCCTCGCGCTTCCGCCTCTTCCTCGCCAAGGAATTCAACGTATCCGTCCAGGACGTCACGGCTTTCGTTCTCGGCGGCCACGGCGACACGATGGTGCCGCTCGCCCGCTACTCGACGGTTGGCGGCATTCCGCTCACCGACCTCGTCACCATGGGCTGGGTCACCAAGGAACGTCTCGAAGAGATCATCCAGCGCACCCGTGACGGCGGCGCCGAAATCGTCGGCCTGCTGAAGACCGGCTCGGCCTATTATGCGCCGGCCGCCTCAGCGATCGAGATGGCCGAATCCTACCTCAAGGACAAGAAGCGCGTGCTGCCCTGCGCTGCCCACCTCTCCGGTCAGTACGGCGTCAAGGACATGTATGTCGGCGTTCCCACCGTCATCGGCGCCGGCGGCGTCGAGCGCATCATCGAGATCGATCTCAACAAGACCGAGAAGGAAGCCTTCGACAAGTCCGTCGGCGCCGTCGCCGGTCTCTGCGAAGCCTGCATCAACATCGCGCCTGCCCTGAAGTGATTGGCGCTGAAGTAATCGAAATAGGGATACACCCATGAACATTCATGAATATCAGGCCAAGGCTCTGCTGAAGGGCTATGGCGCCCCGGTTGCCGAGGGTGTGGCTATTCTCAAGGTTGAAGAAGCCGAAGCTGCCGCCAAGTCGCTTCCCGGTCCGCTTTACGTGGTCAAGAGCCAGATCCATGCCGGCGGCCGCGGCAAGGGCAAGTTCAAGGAGCTGTCGCCGGAAGCCAAGGGCGGCGTGCGTCTCGCCAAGTCGATCGACGAAGTCGTCGCCCATGCCAAGGAAATGCTCGGCAACACGCTGGTGACTGCGCAGACCGGCGAAGCCGGCAAGCAGGTCAACCGCCTTTACATCGAAGACGGCGCCGACATCGCTCGCGAGCTTTATTGCTCGCTGCTGGTCGACCGCTCGGTCGGTCGCGTGGCTTTCGTGGTCTCCACCGAAGGCGGCATGGATATCGAAGCTGTCGCCCACGATACGCCCGAAAAGATCCAGACGATCGCCATCGATCCGGAAGCCGGCGTGACGGCTGCTGACGTTGCTGCAATCTCCAAGGCTCTCCAGCTCGACGGCGCTGCCGCCGAAGACGCCAAGGCGCTTTTCCCGGCGCTCTACAAGGCCTTTGGCGAGAAGGACATGGCTCTGCTGGAGGTCAATCCGCTGATCGTCATGAAGGATGGCCATCTGCGCGTCCTCGATGCCAAGATGTCTTTCGACGGCAATGCGCTCTTCCGTCACGACGACGTCAAGGCGCTGCGCGACGAGACCGAAGAAGACGCCAAGGAAATCGAGGCCTCGAAGTGGGACCTCGCCTATGTCGCGCTCGACGGCAATATCGGCTGCATGGTCAACGGCGCGGGCCTTGCCATGGCAACGATGGACATCATCAAGCTCTACGGCAAGGAGCCGGCTAACTTCTGCGACGTCGGCGGCGGTGCCGGCAAGGAGAAGGTTGCTGCTGCTTTCAAAATCATTACCGCAGACCCCAAGGTCGAAGGCATTCTCGTCAACATCTTCGGCGGCATCATGAAGTGCGATGTCATTGCCGAGGGCGTGATTGCCGCGGTCAAGGAAGTCGGCCTCAAGGTTCCGCTCGTCGTGCGCCTTGAAGGCACCAATGTCGAACTCGGCAAGAAAATCCTGAACGAGTCGGGTCTGGCGATCACGGCGGCTGACGACTTGGACGATGCGGCCAAAAAGATCGTCGCGGCGATCAACGGCTGATCATGACCTTCCAGTCCACGCCCTCCGCTGCTCATTTCCGCCTCAACGCCTTCGCCGGCGTGTGGGAAGGGGACGAGCGTGTCGCGGCGTCGGCGTGGACGAGTGAAGGCAAGGCCAGTGCCGAATTTTCCGGTGAGGCGTTGTTCGGCGGGTTCTTTCTCGAGCAGCGCTATCGCCAGACGCGCGATGGTACTGTTTCGTTCGAGGCGCGAAATGTTTTCGGCTTCGATGCTTCGGACCAGACCTATAAACTCTATCAGTTCGACACCGCAGGTTTTGCGCCGCCCGTGCCGGCGTCCGGCGAGTGGAACGGCAATGAGCTTGTGCTGATGAAGACTTCGCCGCGCGGCAGCCAGCGCACCGTATTCACATTTGAAAATGAAGACTGCTACCGGATGGGCGTCAGCTTTTCGCCTGCAGGCAGCGATACTTGGCAGGAGGTCGTCAGCGGCGTCTATCGTCGCGCGTCCTCCACGTCTTCCAACCTCTCCTAAACAAAGGCCTCGCATGTCCATTCTCGTCAACAAAGACACCAAGGTTCTCGTTCAGGGCCTAACCGGCAAGACCGGCACGTTCCACACCGAACAGGCGCTCGCTTATTACGGCACCCAGATGGTCGGCGGTATCCACCCGAAGAAGGGCGGCGAAACCTGGACCGGCGCAAAGGGCGAAAGCCTGCCGATCTTCGCAACCGTTGCCGAGGGCAAGGAAAAGACCGGCGCCAACGCGACCGTCATCTATGTTCCGCCGGCAGGAGCCGCCGATGCGATCATCGAGGCGATCGGCGCCGAGATCCCGTTCATCACCTGCATCACCGAAGGTATTCCGGTCATGGACATGGTGCGGGTCAAGGCTCGCCTCGACCGCTCCAAGTCGCGCCTGCTCGGCCCCAACTGCCCGGGCATCCTGACGCCGGAAGAATGCAAGATCGGCATCATGCCGGGCTCGATCTTCCGCAAGGGTTCGGTCGGTATCGTTTCCCGCTCGGGCACGCTGACCTATGAAGCCGTGTTCCAGACCTCCAATGAAGGTCTCGGCCAGACGACGGCCGTCGGCATCGGCGGCGACCCGGTCAAGGGCACCGAGTTCATCGACGTCCTGGAAATGTTCCTGGCCGACGAAGCCACCCAGTCGATCATCATGATCGGCGAAATCGGCGGTGCGGCTGAAGAAGACGCAGCCCAGTTCCTCAAGGACGAAGCCAAGAAGGGCCGCAAGAAGCCGATGGCTGGCTTCATTGCCGGGCGTACGGCCCCGAAGGGCCGCACCATGGGCCATGCCGGCGCCGTGGTTTCCGGCGGCAAGGGCGATGCGGAATCGAAGATCGCGGCGATGGAATCGGCAGGCATCAAGGTGTCGCCATCCCCGGCCCGCCTCGGCAAGACGCTGGTTGAAGTCCTCAAGGGCTAAGCCACCTATAGACCGGGCGGAGGAACGGCATCTGCGCTCCCGCCCGGCCTCGACGACACGACACCAGCAGATGCGCCGCGGACAGGCGGCAATCGGAATGCGGCAGCCGGCCATCAAGCCGGCAAATTCATCAAAGTCAGGAGGCGGACGGAAGCGTCCGCATATCACCATGGCACGGCAAGAAGCCAACGAGCAGTTTCAGATCACCTCGTTTCTGGATGGCGCCAATGCTGCCTATATCGAGCAGCTTTATGCGCGATATGAAGAGGACCCGGCATCGGTCGACGATCAGTGGCGGTCCTTCTTCAAGGCGCTGGAGGAGGATCCCAGCGATGTGAAGAGGGCGGCCAAGGGCGCTTCCTGGCGCAAGAAGAACTGGCCGATTCCGGCCGGCGGCGATCTGGTATCGGCTCTCGATGGCGACTGGGGCATCGTCGAGAAGGTGATCGAGACCAAGGTCAAGGCCAGGGCCGAAGCTCAGGGCAAGCCTGCCGATAGCACCGAGGTCCTGCAGGCGACGCGCGATTCCGTGCGCGCCATCATGATGATCCGCGCTTACCGCATGCGTGGCCACCTGCATGCCAAGCTCGACCCGCTCGGCATCGCCGCTCCCGTTGACGACTATCACGAACTTTCGCCGGAGAATTACGGTTTCACGGCCGCCGATTACGATCGCAAGATCTTCATCGACAACGTGCTCGGCTTGGAATACGCGACCATCCGCGAGATGATCGAAATCCTCGAGCGCACCTATTGCTCGACGCTCGGCGTCGAATTCATGCATATCTCCAATCCTGAAGAGAAGGCCTGGATTCAGGAGCGCATCGAAGGACCGGACAAGGGTGTGGCCTTCACGCCGGAAGGCAAGAAGGCGATCCTTGCCAAGCTCGTCGAAGCCGAAGGCTACGAACAGTTCCTCGACGTCAAGTTCAAGGGCACGAAGCGTTTCGGCCTCGACGGCGGCGAATCGCTGATCCCGGCGCTGGAGCAGATCCTCAAGCGCGGCGGTCATCTCGGCCTCAAGGAAGCCGTGTTCGGCATGGCCCATCGCGGCCGCCTGAACGTGCTCTCCCAGGTCATGGGCAAGCCGCACCGGGCGATCTTCCACGAGTTCAAGGGCGGTTCGGCCGCTCCCGACGAGGTCGAGGGCTCAGGTGACGTCAAGTACCATCTCGGCGCCTCCTCCGACCGCGAATTCGACGGCAACAAGATCCACGTTTCGCTGACGGCGAACCCGTCGCATCTCGAAATCGTCGATCCCGTCGTCATGGGCAAGGCCCGCGCCAAGCAGGATATGAACGCAACCGTCTGGGACGGCGACATCATCCCGCTTTCCGAACGCGCCAAGGTGCTGCCGCTGCTGATCCATGGCGACGCGGCCTTTGCCGGCCAGGGTGTCATTGCCGAAATCCTCGGCCTTTCCGGTCTGCGCGGTCACCGCGTCGCCGGCACCATGCATGTGATCATCAATAACCAGATCGGCTTCACCACCAACCCGGCCTTCTCGCGCTCGTCGCCTTATCCGTCCGACGTCGCCAAGATGATCGAGGCGCCGATCCTGCACGTCAACGGCGACGATCCGGAAGCGGTGGTCTATGGGGCCAAGATCGCCACCGAATTCCGCATGAAGTTCCACAAGCCCGTTGTGCTCGACCTTTTCTGCTACCGCCGCTACGGCCACAATGAAGGCGACGAACCGTCCTTCACGCAGCCGAAGATGTACAAGGTGATCCGCGCCCATAAGACCGTGCTGCAGCTCTATGCGGCCCGCCTCGTCGCCGAGGGTCTGCTCACGGACGGCGAAGTCGAGAAGATGAAGGCCGATTGGCGCCTCCATCTCGAACAGGAATTCGAGGCCGGCCAGCAGTACAAGCCGAACAAGGCCGACTGGCTTGATGGTGAGTGGTCGGGCCTGCGCACGGCCGACAATGCCGACGAGCAGCGCCGCGGCAAGACCGCCGTGCCGATGAAGACGCTGAAGGAGATCGGCCGCAAGCTCTCGGAGATCCCGGCGGGCTTCAACGCGCACCGGACGATCCAGCGCTTCATGGAAAACCGCGCCAATATGATCGCCACCGGCGAGGGTATCGACTGGGCGATGGCGGAAGCGCTCTCCTTCGGTGCGCTCTGCGTCGAAGGCAGCAAGATCCGACTCTCCGGTCAGGATTGTGAGCGCGGCACCTTCTCGCAGCGCCACTCCGTTCTCTACGATCAGGAAACCGAAGAGCGCTACATCCCGCTCGCCAATCTTTCGCCGACGCAGGGGCGCTACGAAGTCATCAATTCGATGCTTTCGGAAGAGGCCGTGCTCGGTTTCGAATATGGCTATTCGCTCGCCCGTCCGAATGCGCTGACGCTCTGGGAAGCGCAGTTCGGCGATTTCGCCAACGGCGCGCAGGTGGTCTTCGACCAGTTCATCTCGTCGGGCGAACGCAAGTGGCTGCGCATGTCGGGCCTCGTCTGCCTGCTGCCGCACGGCTATGAGGGCCAGGGTCCGGAACACTCCTCGGCCCGCCTCGAGCGTTTCCTGCAGCTTTGCGCGGAAGACAACATGCAGGTCGCCAACGTCACGACGCCGGCGAATTACTTCCACATCCTGCGCCGGCAGCTGAAGCGCGACTTCCGCAAGCCGCTGATCCTGATGACGCCGAAGTCGCTGCTGCGCCACAAGCGGGCGGTCTCGACGCTTGCCGAAATGGCCGGCGAATCTGCCTTCCATCGCCTGCTCTGGGACGATGCCGAAGTGATCAAGGACGGCCCGATCAAGCTGCAGAAGGACAACAAGATCCGCCGTGTCGTCATGTGCTCCGGCAAGGTCTATTACGATCTTCTCGAAGAGCGTGAAAAGCGCGGCATCGACGACGTCTATCTCTTACGCGTCGAGCAGCTCTATCCGTTCCCGGCAAAGGCGCTGATCAACGAGCTGTCGCGCTTCCGCAATGCCGAGATGGTCTGGTGCCAGGAAGAGCCGAAGAACATGGGCGCATGGTCGTTCATCGACCCCTTCCTCGAATGGGTGCTCGCCCATATCGACGCGAAGTACCAGCGCGTCCGCTATACCGGCCGTCCGGCCGCCGCCTCGCCGGCGACGGGCCTGATGTCCAAGCATCTGTCGCAGCTCGCCGCATTCCTCGAGGATGCATTGGGCGGTTAAAACAAGGGGGGGCGCAATGGCTTATTTCTTTCTGAGATTACAGCCGCCGCGCCCCACTTTCCCGCATGACGGGACCGGGGAGGAAATGGCGGCGATGAAACGCCATGCCGAATACTGGCATCGGAACGCCCTTGCGGGATCGGCAATCGTCGTCGGCCCGGTCTTCGAGGGTGAAGGCGCCTGGGGCATGGCGATCGTCGAAGTCGAGGATCAAGCAGCGGCACAGCTTCTTGCCGACGGCGATCCTATCATCGCTTCCGGTTTCGGTTTCCGCTTCGATATCCTGCCGATGCCCTCGATCATCTCGCGGCCGCCCGCCGTCTGAAACGCATAAACGAAAACACACGAAATCAGGATCTGAACAATGGCCACAGAAATCCGCGTTCCAACTCTCGGTGAATCCGTCAGCGAGGCAACCGTCGGCACCTGGTTCAAGAAGGTCGGCGACGCCATCAAGGTCGACGAGCCGATTCTCGAGCTTGAAACCGACAAGGTGACCATCGAAGTTCCGGCACCGGCCTCCGGCACGCTTTCGGAAATCGTCGTTGCTGCCGGCGAGACCGTCGGCCTCGGCGCGCTGCTCGGCCAGATCGCCGAAGGTGCTGCCGCTGCGGCCGCGCCGGCTGCTGCCGCACCGGCCGCCGCGCCTGCGCAGCCAGCCCCGGCGGCGGCTGCCCAGCCAGCGCCAGTTGCCGCTGCTGCGTCGTCGTCGAGCGCCTCCGTCTCCACCATGCCGCCGGCCCCGGCGGCTTCGAAGATGCTTGCCGAAAACAATCTTTCCGCTGATCAGATCGACGGTAGCGGCAAGCGCGGCCAGGTGCTGAAGGGCGACGTCATCGCCGCCGTCGCCAAGGGCATTTCCGCTCCGGCGGCCGCACCCGCGGCAACGCCTGCCGCCGCGCGCGGCCCGTCGACGGTCGAGGATGCCTCGCGCGAAGAGCGCGTGAAGATGACGCGCCTGCGGCAGACGATCGCCAAGCGCCTCAAGGACGCGCAGAACACCGCCGCCATGCTGACCACCTACAACGAGGTGGACATGAAGGCAGTCATGGATCTGCGTAACAAGTACAAGGACATTTTCGAGAAGAAGCATGGCGTCAAGCTCGGCTTCATGGGCTTCTTCACCAAGGCGGTGACGCATGCATTGAAGGAATTGCCGGCTGTCAACGCCGAAATCGACGGCACCGACGTCATCTACAAGAACTACTGCCATGTCGGCATGGCCGTCGGCACGGACAAAGGTCTCGTCGTTCCTGTCATCCGTGACGCCGACCAGATGTCGATCGCCGAAATCGAGAAGGAGCTCGGCCGTCTTGCCAAGGCGGCCCGTGATGGCTCGCTGTCCATGGCTGACATGCAGGGCGGCACCTTCACCATCACCAATGGCGGCGTCTACGGTTCGCTGATGTCTTCGCCGATCCTCAACGCGCCGCAGTCCGGCATTCTCGGCATGCACAAGATCCAGGAGCGGCCGGTTGCGATCGGCGGCCAGGTGGTCATTCGCCCGATGATGTATCTGGCGCTGTCCTACGATCACCGCATCGTCGACGGCAAGGAAGCGGTCACCTTCCTCGTGCGCGTCAAGGAAAGCCTGGAAGATCCGGAACGTCTGGTTCTCGATCTCTAGAGTATTTCCGTTTTTCTTCGAATCACGGAAATACTCTAACTATTTGTTTTCACGCAATTCCGAACGCAAAACCGCTGCACACTTTTGCTGGAATTGCTCAAGGGGAGCGCTTTCGATGCGGAACCGGATCATGCGAGCGGCGCGCCTTCTTCTTTGCGCTGCCGCCGCGCATGTCCCAGTCTCCGCCTCGGCTGCCTTATGCGCTGCACCGACCTGTTGCCCGCAAAAAGGGCAATGTCGCAGTGTTCTGGAGCGGCTGGGGCGACGGTCTCTATCCGGTTTTCTGGGGGCTCGACAGGGACGGCCGCGCGCTGGTGCTGCTGACGGATATCAGCGTCGGGAATGCCGACGGGCGGAAGGAGCCGAAGCTGCAATGAGCGGAAGGATCGTGATCTCGACGAGACGGAAAGGCGTGACTGCAATCGCAGCCGTTGCATTTTTCGGCGTTCCGGCGTCCACGTTCGGTGCGGCATGCAAGCAGGAACGGGCGGTCTACCTCGATCGTGACGGTGCCTATGAATTGCGCTTTGCGCCGCTGAATTCACCGTCGGCCGCCGCCAGCAACCAATTCAAGGTCAGCGCGCTGAAGACACCCGTCGTGATGGACGGTTATGTCATGCCATCGGAAGATCCGGTGCGCGCCATCGGCATCCTGATGTTCAACTGCCCCGAGGGGGATGCGACCGGCGCCGACCTCGATGCCTGCACGGTGTGGCAGGGCGCCGTCTACGGCATCGACGCCGATGGCGAGATGGACAATCTGCAACCGGATGGTGCTGAGGCAGCCGAGAAGCTCGTGCTTCCCGGCCTTGGTCCCGCCATCCGCGAATCCAGCGCTTGGGGCGAGGGCAAGGCCGTGGTGGCACCCTGGGACGTGCTGACATTTAAGGAGTGTGCGACATGAGCGATGCACCTGTGGTTCTCATTACCGGCGGAAGCCGGGGTATCGGCGCCGCGGCTTCACGGCTTGCCGCGCGTCAGGGCTGGCGTGTCGCGGTGAACTACGCCGCCAACCGTCAAGCCGCGGATGCCGTCGTGGCTGCGATTGTCGAGGATGGCGGTGAGGCCGTGGCGATCCAGGGCGATGTCGGCAAGGCTGCGGATATCGTCTCGATGTTTGCTGCGGTCGACCGGCATTTTGGCCGGCTCGACGGGCTCGTCAACAATGCCGGCGTCGTCGATTATCCCAAACGCGTCGACGAGATGTCGGTAGAGCGGATCGAGCGCATGCTGCGCGTCAATGTGACCGGGTCGATCCTCTGCGCCGCAGAGGCCATACGTCGCATGTCGAGCCGGCATGGCGGGAAGGGCGGCGCGATCGTCAACATCTCGTCGATGGCGGCGGTCCTCGGTTCGGCGACGCACTATGTCGATTATGCCGCGTCGAAGGCGGCGATCGATACGCTCACCGTCGGGCTGGCGCGCGAGGTCGCAGCCGAGGGTATCCGCGTGAATGCGATAAGGCCCGGCGTCATCGAAACCGACCTTCATGCCTCCGGCGGCCTGCCGGATCGGCCGCGAGAGCTGGCGCCGTCGATCCCGATGCAGCGCGCGGGCACGCCCGAGGAGGTGGCCGATGCGATCCTCTATCTTCTGTCGCCTTCGGCCTCCTATATCACCGGCGCGATCCTCAATGTGAGCGGCGGCCGCTAGAACGACTGGGAAAACAGCCTGCAATATATTCTCGAGTTCCTCGGCCTGATGTCGCACGCGGCCGATTAAAACGAAATCCAAAGGGAAAGAAGCAATGTCCTACGATGTGATCATTATCGGAACCGGCCCGGGTGGCTATGTCTGTGCCGTCAAGGCGGCCCAGCTTGGCCTCAAGGTCGCCGTCGTTGAAAAGCGGGCGACCTATGGTGGCACCTGCCTGAACGTCGGCTGCATTCCGTCGAAGGCGCTGCTGCATGCCTCCGAAATGTTCCATCAGGCCGGCCACGGGATGAGCGCACTCGGTATCGACGTCCCGGCGCCGACGCTCAATCTCGGCAATATGATGGCCCACAAGGATGCGACGGTGAAGTCGAATGTCGACGGCGTCGCTTTCCTCTTCAAGAAGAACAAGATCGACTCCTTCCAGGGTACCGGCAAGATCGTCTCGGCCGGCAAGGTCTCCGTCACCGCCGATGACGGCAAGGTGCAGGAGATCGAAGGCAAGAACATCGTCATCGCCACCGGCTCCGACGTCGCCGGCATTCCCGGCGTGCAGGTCGAGATCGACGAAAAGACCATCATCTCGTCCACCGGCGGCATCGCACTGGAGAAGGTGCCGGAAACGCTGATCGTCGTCGGCGGCGGCGTCATCGGCCTCGAGCTCGGTTCCGTCTGGTCGCGCCTCGGCGCCAAAGTCACCGTCGTCGAATATCTCGACACCATCCTTGGCGGCATGGACGGCGAAGTCTCCAAGCAATTCCAGCGCATGCTGGCCAAGCAGGGCATCGAATTCAATCTCAGCTCCAAGGTTACCGGCGTCGAAAAGGGCGACAAGGGCGCCAAGGTCACTTTCGAGCCCGTCAAGGGCGGCGACAAGGTGACGCTCGACGCCGAGGTCGTGCTGATCGCCACCGGCCGCAACCCCTATACGGCCGGTCTTGGCCTCGAAGAAGCCGGTGTGACGCTCGACAACCGCGGCCGTGTCGAGATCGACGGTCACTTCAAGACCAATGTCGCAGGCATCTATGCGATCGGCGATGTGGTCAAGGGTCCGATGCTGGCGCACAAGGCGGAAGACGAGGGCGTGGCGCTTGCCGAAATCCTCGCCGGACAGCATGGCCATGTGAACTACGAGGTCATTCCGAGCGTCGTCTACACCCAGCCGGAAATCGCTTCCGTCGGCAAGACCGAGGAAGAGCTGAAGGCGGCAGGCGTCGCCTACAAGGTCGGCAAGTTCCCTTTCACGGCGAACGGCCGGGCGCGCGCGATGCTGGCAACGGACGGCTTCGTCAAGATCCTTGCTGACAAGGAAACCGACCGGGTGCTCGGCGGCCATGTCGTCGGCTTCGGCGCCGGCGAGATGATCCACGAGATCGCCGTGCTGATGGAGTTCGGCGGTTCGTCGGAAGATCTCGGCCGTACCTGCCACGCGCATCCGACAATGTCGGAAGCGGTAAAAGAGGCTGCGCTCGCAACCTTCTTCAAGCCGATCCATATGTAATCTTACATATTCGTAACAAAGCATACAGCCGCTTGCCGGAAGGCAGGCGGCTGTTTTAGTTGTTGCGTATCGTTGAGTTCAGCATTCGCGAAGGTCCAGAAATGCAGCAGCCGTCCATCATGAGTTACAGCCTGAGCCAGCGTTTTCTTCACTGGGCCATAGCGCTGCTGATCTTCTTCAACCTGCTGTTTCCCGATGGCATGAATATCTGGCATCGCCTCATGCGCAGGGGCCAGGTGCCGACGCCCGAGCAGATTTCATCGGCAAATATCCATGCCTATGTCGGCATCGCCATTCTGGTGCTTGCTGCGCTCAGGCTCGGGCTGCGTTTTACCAACGGCGTTCCGGATGAGATCGCGCAGGAGCCGGCGATCTTCCGTCTTGCAGCAAGGCTTGCCCATGCCGGCCTTTACATCCTGATCTTCGCGATGCCGCTTTCCGGCATCGCCGCCTACTATTTCGGTATCGATGCCGCCGGTTCGTTCCACGCGGATGTGCTGAAAATCATTCTCTGGGCGCTGATCGTGGCGCATGTCGCCGGCGCCCTCGTCCATCAGTTCTATTGGAAAAGCAATGTTCTGCGCCGAATGACGCTCGGCTGAGCGCCGACGGGCTCAGTTTACCGCGGTCACGGTGAAGCCCTGCTGGCGCAGCAGCTCGATAACGCCTTCCTTGCCGGGCAGGTGCAGGGCGCCGACGGCCATGAAGACGTTGCCGCTGTCGAGAATGGGCGCGGCGCGCTCGGCCATCACCTTGTTGCGGTCGAGGATGACGCGCTGTTCGAAGGCGGCATAATCGCTGTTTTCGCCTTCCTCCTCCGGTGTCACGGTTTTCAGCATCGGCATGGTCATGCCGATATCGCCGGAGAGGTAGAGGTCGGTCATCGTCTCGACGACATCGCTCATCTTGTCGCCGAGTTCCAGCGTCTCGATCAGCGATTTCAGATGGAATTCGACCGGCAGATCGGCCATGGCCTGGATCTGTTCGGCAAGCGTCTCCAGCCCCTTGACCTGCTTGCCCTGAGCAACGGCGTCGGTGGCGATCTTCTGGTCGAGGAACTGCCCGCCTTTCGCCTTACGGGCGATTTCGCAGGCCGGAAGCGCGACGGCGCTGGAAATCATCCAGGGCCGCATCCGGGAAACGGCGCTGATCGGGATGCCGCGCTGTTTGAGGCCGGTCTCGAGGCGCTTGTAGTCCTCGGGGGAGAGCAGCTTATCGATCGTCGTGCCGTCGATGAACATCGTCAGCTCTGGCTTTGCGAGCAGGGCGGCGGTCGCCTTCCGCTCATCGAGGATCTCGTCGGATTCGATGATGATGGTGTCGGCGGCGTCATGGGCTGCCTGGGCGCGCGGCGGCAGGGCAAGCACGCGCGGATCGGTGACATGCATGCTGCCGAGCAGCCACGAGGGTGCAAGTCCCGGCTTCTCGATCTTCCAGAAGATGCCCTTGCCGTTCGGCGTGGCGTCGGCTTCCTTCAGCGCCTCGGCATAGCGGGCAGGGTCGCTCTGCTGCAGTTCGACCATCAGGTTGCGGCCGGTGCAGGCGACATCTTCGGCCGCCGCCGGCCTTGCCGTCAGGAAGGCGGCAAACAGGGCGGCAAGAAGCAGCATGTGAAAGGCTGCGATCAGCCAGAGCAACAGATTGGCCGGCACTGCGAGGTAAGACGTCCGGCGGCCGATTGATGTCGTCATGATGGGTGTTCCGATCACATGCTCCGTAGGCTTCATGCTCTACGCTCGGCTTGCGCATATTCCTTTAAGAGAAGGCCTTAACGAAAGCTTAAAGCGCCTCACATTCAATTGGATCGATGCCATGCGCTTTAACACTTTCAATCTGCGCGTCGTACTTCTCCGATGCGCTAGAGCGGTTCATCGCTTCTCGGAATCGCTAGATTCTCGAATCAGCAAATATGTGATTCCTGATGGGTACTGGAAAGGAGGCCAGTATCCATGACACGACCATATTCCAATGATCTTCGTGAAAGAG
>NZ_JBIXJN010000026.1:0-89888 GCF_052871115.1 Rhizobium sp. LARHSG275
GCTTCAATCGCCTGAAACACTTCCGACGCTTTGCCACACGCTACGAACGTCGAACTATTCACTTCACAGGATTCATCCATCTCGCTGCGATCATGATCTGGATACCATGAATGTCGATCGGCCCTAGCCCTCTTGTGGGGGAGATGTCCGGCAGGACAGAGGGGGTGTCGCCCCACCGAACAAAGGTTTAGGCCTTCAGCGCCGCCGCTTCTGCCGCGAGCTTGGTAATGCCAGCCCAGTCGCCGGCCGCGACCAGTTCTTTCGGCGCCACCCACGAACCGCCGACGCAGATGACGTTCGGCAGCGAGAGATAATCATTGGCGTTCTTCAGCGAAATGCCGCCGGTCGGGCAGAACAGCGTGCCTGCAAGCGGTGAGGACAGTGCCTTGAGGTAGGCGGCGCCACCGGCCTGCTCCGCTGGGAAGAACTTCAGCACCTGGTAGCCTTCCTCGCGCAGCGCCATGACTTCGCTGGCGGTCGCAGCCCCTGGAAGCAGCGGCACGTCGGAATCGGCGGCGGCATCGAGCAGTTCCTGCGTCGTACCCGGGCTGACGATGAACTTCGAACCGGCCGCGACGGCGGCTTCCCAATGAGCGACATTGAGGATCGTGCCGGCGCCGACTTCGGCGCCCTCGACCTCTGCGGCGACCGCGCGCACGGCCTCGAGTGCCGCCGGCGTGCGCATGGTGATCTCGATAGCCTTCAGACCGCCTGCGACGAGCGCGCGGGCCAGCGGCACCGCCGTCTTCGCATCGTCGACGATCAGGACCGGAACGACGGGCTGGAGTTTAAGGATGGAAAGGAGCTTCTCTGTTTTCTCGCCCATGGTCGCGCGACCTCCTTGAAACGATTGAATCGGACCCGAATAACGCCCCTGCGGAACCTTGTCGAGATAAAACCGGACCGCATGCCGAGAAGGGTATGAAATGCATGGAAATTGGGCTACCGTGCCGCAATCGTCACAAAAGGTTCACCGGTATGGCGAAAGAGATCGAGCGGAAATTTCTTGTACGCAGCGATGGATGGCGTTCCACCGTCGAGACGAAGTCTGTCCTCAGACAGGGTTACATCGCGTCGATGGACGATCGTTCCGTGCGGGTGCGCATCCTCGACGGCAGGAAAGCGAAACTGACGATCAAGATCGGCCGCAGCGCCATCACCCGTGACGAATTCGAATACGACATCCCGATCGCCGACGCCGAGGAGCTGTTGCAGGCAGCCATCGGCGTCGTCATCGAGAAGACGCGCCACCGCGTTCCACATGAGGGCTTCGTCTGGGAGGTTGACGTTTTTGCCGGCGAGCACCGCGGATTGGTGATCGCCGAGGTGGAGATGACGGCCGAGACCGACAGTCCGGCGCTGCCCACCTGGCTCGGCCGCGAGGTGACCGGCGACTTCCGCTATTCCAACCAGGCCCTTGCCACAGAATACGGGCACGACAGGCATGGCCTATCGCATTCGGCCTGATGCCGATTTCACCGAGGCGTTTCGCAACGTCGCCACCGAGCAGCTGGAACACGCCGTCACGGTTCTCGATGAGCGGCCGGACGGCGCGCATGAGGCAATCCATTCCTTCCGCAAGGACCTGAAACGACTACGCTCCCTCTACCGCCTCGTGGCCCGCGAGGTTCCGGATTTCCAGACCCATGAAAATGCAAGGCTGCGCGATGCCGCACATTCGCTTTCGGCGATCCGCGACGCTGCCGCCCTGATCGGCACCGGGCAATATCTGCAGCACTCGGCACGCGGGAACGAGGAGAACGAGGCGCTCGGCCGCATCGTCAACATTCTCGAAGGACGCCGTGGGTGGATGGCGGAAGCCGAAAGCGGCCTGGAACAGCGGCTGACGGAAACATCGGACGCTCTGAAGGAGGCGATCGCCGCACTGGATGAAGTCTCGTTCAATGGCGGCCATCGCAAGAATGCCCGCATGCTGGCGAAGAGCTGGCGCCGCACTGCGCGCAAGGCCAAAGCCGCGCTTGCGGCTTGCCATGGCGAAGCATCGGCCGATGATTTCCATACTCTGCGCAAACGCACCTACGACTATCGGCTCTACCATGCCCTTTTGCGTGACGTCTGGCCGGCCGCGATGAAGGCCAAACGCGATGCGGCCAAGGAGCTCGTCGAGGATCTCGGCCACATCCACGATCTCACCGTGCTCTCCGAACTGGTCGAGTCCGAACCGCAGCTCTTCACCCGCAATGATGATCTTGCGCATCTGCTCGACATCATCATCTTCCGCCAGCAGGAAGACCGACGGCAAGCGCTGATCAAAGCCGAAGCTGTCTTCGCCGATGATGCCGACGAGGAAGCGGAGCGCATCGAGCTTCTCTGGCTGATGGCCGGGAGTTGAGAGACGGCGAAACCGAAAGTGCTTCTGCGCTGCTCTGCATTTCCCATTGCTTCAGCATCCGAAGATTTCGCAAGGAATCCTATTGACCTCAACCAATCTTGAGGCCCTAGCCTGCGATGGTCGAACAAGCTAGAGACTTGATCCGCGAGGAAAACATGACCGTCGAAAATGCCGCGATGCCTAAGGTGCTCGGGCTCTACGAGACCCATCTGACCGTTGCCGATCTCAAGACCTCCGCGGATTTCTACCGCGATGTCGTCGGGCTCGAACCTGCCGCCTCATTCGAGGAGCGTAAAGTCGCTTTCCTCTGGGTGGACGACAGGAAGACCGGCATGCTCGGCCTTTGGGAAACAGGAACCGGGCCGCTGAAAATGCGGCTGCATATCGCATTCCGCATGACCGCCAACGGCGTGCTGCAGGCGCCCGCCATTCTCAAGGCAAAAGGTGTGGAACCTCTCGGCTTTGCCGGTGAGCCGGTGACGGAGCCGGTGGTTCTCGGAGGGATGCCGGCGCTGTCGATCTATTTCAAGGATCCGGACGGGCACTCGATCGAGTTCATCAACGTTCTCGACGACATCCCCGACCGGAGTTTCGGCGTGCGGCCGTTTTCCGCGTGGCAGGCGCGAGCGTAATCGGTCAGCGATCAAGGCCGCCGCTGGCGAAGGCAATTGCGCGGCCCGCCGATTTTCTGTATTTCCGGCCCATGACCGACAGCCTGACACACACCAGCCCGTTCCTCGTGGCCGCACTTTACCATTTCGTTTCCGTGCCGCGCTTTGCCAGCCTGCAAGCGCCGCTGCAGACGCTTTGCGAGGAGAACGGCGTCAAGGGAACGCTGCTTCTGGCCCATGAAGGCATCAACGGTACGATCGCCGGCCCGGATGCCGGCATTCACGCCGCGCTCGCCTTCCTGCGCGCCCAGCCGGAATTTTCGGGCCTGGAGCACAAGGAAAGCCGTGCCTCGAAAATGCCCTTCCTGCGCATGAAGGTAAAGCTGAAAAAGGAAATCGTCACCATGGGCGTCGAAGATATCGACCCCAACAAGTTGGTCGGCACCTATGTGACGGCCAAGGACTGGAACGCACTGATCTCCGACCCTGATACCATCGTCATCGACACCCGCAACGATTACGAGACGGCAATCGGCACCTTTCGCGGCGCGCTCGACCCGAAGACCAAGACCTTCCGTGAATTTCCCGATTGGGTGCGCAACAATCCCGGCCTGCACAACAAGCCGAAGGTCGCCATGTATTGCACCGGCGGCATACGCTGCGAGAAGGCCACCGCTTTCATGAAGGAGCAGGGCTTCGATGAGGTCTATCACCTGAAGGGTGGCATCCTGAAATATCTGGAGGAAGTGCCGCAGGAGGAAAGCCTCTGGGATGGCGCCTGCTTCGTCTTCGACGAGCGCGTATCTGTCGAGCACGGTCTGAAGCAAGGCGAACACCGGCTATGCCACGCCTGCCGGAACCCGATCACCGCGGAAGAAATCACCTCCCCGCTTTACGAAGAGGGGGTTTCCTGCAGTCACTGCTATCATACGCGCACGGAAGAAGACCGGCTGCGTTACCGTCAGCGGCAGCACCAGATCGCCCTCGCGAAAAAGCGTGGCCAGCGACATATCGGCAGCTGAGCCGGGGTTCCGTTTGGACCAGCCTTGCTGCCTGAGGATGATCGGGCTGCCGGTCAGGCTGCGCCGATACGGCGCAGAGTTTCCGGCCCGGCTGCGCGCCGCTCGTTCAGCATCTCGGTGATAAGGTCTGATGTCGCAGGCTTTCCGAACCAATAGCCCTGCAGGCAGTCGCAGCCGAAACGGCGCATGGCTATCGCCTGCTCCTCGGTCTCGATGCCTTCGGCCGTCACCGGAATGTCGAGCGAGCGGGCGAGCGCCACCGTCGCCTGCAGCATCTCGCGCTGGCGTTTGTCCTCGTTGACACCCATGACCAACGAGCGGTCGATCTTGATGCGGTCGAAACCGAACTGTCTGAGATAACCGATCGAGGAGAAGCCGGAGCCGAAATCGTCGAGCGCCACCTTGACCCCCAGCCCCTTCAACCGTTCGATCGACTGGCGGGTGCGCTGCGGGTTCTGGATCATGTAGCCTTCGGTGATCTCCAGCGTGATGCGACCAGCCTCGATCTCCGTCTGCTTCAGCACGTAGCGCACATAGTCGGTAAACGCGGGATTGCGGAACTGGCCGGGCGAGACGTTGACCGAGACGTTGAGGTTCGGCCATTGTTTGGCCGTCTCGCAGGCTTTGCGCAACACGAACAAGCCAAGCGATTCGATGAGGCCGCTGGTCTCGGCGATCGGGATGAACAGCTCGGGCGAAACAGGACCATGGCCCGGACGGTTCCAGCGCACCAACGCCTCGACGCCGGTGATCACATGCGTCGCCGCATCGATCAGCGGCTGGTAGGCGAGCGTCAGGTCGCCGCTTTCGATGGCGATCCGGAGATCGAGTTCCAGCGCATTGCGCTGCTCCCGATCCGCATCCATCGACGGATCGTAGAGCATCATGCGCGCGCGGCCGGCCTCCTTCGCCTTGTACATGGCAAGGTCGGAGCGGCGCACCAGTTCCTCACGCCCAATCGCGCCGGAAGGCGACATGGCGATGCCGATGCTTGCCCCTACGACGACGACACGGCGACCGATCTCCAGCGGCTCGACAAGAAAATCGAGGATCTGCTCGGCCAACTGCAGAGCGGCGGCATTCTCGCTGTGGGAGAGAAAGGCGATCGCAAATTCATCGCCGCCGATGCGGGCGAGAACCGCACCCTGCGGAATGAGCACAGCGAGCCCGGCCGCGACCGCCCGGATCAACTGGTCGCCGGTGCCGTGGCCATAGCTGTCGTTGACCTCCTTGAAGCCATCGAGGTCGAGGTAGAGGAGCAGCACGTTGCGCTTGGTCTGGCGTGCCTCGACGACAAAACGATCGACGGCGAGCCCGAGGCCGTCGCGATTGGAAAGGCCGCTCAGCCTGTCGCGCAACGCCTCCTCGCGGGCGCTGCCTTCCTCTGCCTTCAGGCGGCGGCCGGCAAGCCAGCCGATGACCAGCAATACCACGAAAAACAATCCGACGAGGCCGAGCGCCTGGATGACCATCGGCCGCACCTGTGCATAGCCGATATCGCCAGGTGAGCGCGAGATCCAGACGAATTTGCCGAGCGTTACCCCGGTCGGATCGACGATCGGCACGAGATAGTCGGCCGCAAAACTCGGCGGCGCCAGCCTCAGCCCGCCGATGACATAGGTCTGGCCGAGGGCAGTCACCCTGTCGTCATCGAGATGGCGGGCGAAAACGAGGTAGCGGTGCTGGCCGGCGGGCGCGCCAAGCGCACCGGACTTTTTCCGAACCAACGCCACGCCGACGGCGGCAATGCCCCGTTTGGTGGTGACGAAGCCGATCGCCTGAGGATGGTCGGCCGGGCCGACCGCCTTCACCCTGTCGAACAGGGTCCAGAGCGACGGCGCAAAGAAATCCGCGAGCGGCTCCTCCATCGGCTTGCCGTCGCGATAGGCCATGACCGCCTTCTTCGCGTCATCGACGACGATCGCCACATCGAAAAGCGAGCTATTGACCGACATCTCGCCGTAATTGCTCACCGTCCAGGCCATACCGTCGGGCGCATAGACGTTGACGGCGGCGTCGTCCCAGGCCGCGTAATCGTCGAGCGTCGCGCCGAGCTGATCCTCGAAGGTTTTCAACGCGCCGGCCGTCGTTTCGCGCGAGCGCTCGTCATCGAGGAGATTGGCATTTTCGGCCACGCGTTCGAGCGCCGTCAGCACCATGATGGTGACGACGGCGACGATGACCGCGAAGGAGAAAAGCACGCCGGTAACGGTGATGTGACGGCCTATTCCCAATCCCTTGCTCTGCGACTTTCCGACTGTCTGCATTACGGCTCCCTGACCGTCGGACTTTGCCAGTCAAGGGTTCAAAAACGTTTAAGCAACCGGCTGTTGCAGCTTTCTGACGCGCTATTTTGTGCCTGCAACCGCCGGACGGGCGCCCCCTAACCCGGCGTGTGATTGCCCTTCGCAAATTGGGCCGCAAGTTCGCGGTACCATTTGCCGCTCTTCTTCACCGTGCGTACCTGGGTCTCATAGTCGACATGCACGAGGCCGAAGCGCATGCGATAGCCTTCCGCCCATTCGAAATTGTCCATCAGGCTCCAGGCGAAGTAGCCGCGTAGGGGATAGCCGTCCTTGATGAGACCGGCAACGATGTCGAGGTGATCGCCGACATAGTCGAGGCGCATCGTGTCGTTGACCTCGCCGTCGACGACATCGGTGTTGTCGCAGGCGCCGTTCTCTGTGATGTAGCATTCCGGAAGTTCGTAGCGACGGTAGAGATCCTCGATCGAGAGCTTCAGGCCTGGCGCATAGATTTCCCAGCCGATATCGGTCTTGACGTCGCTTGCCGGCGCCGCTTCCACCGTCCAGGGGAAATCGCCCTTGCGTTCGGCATCGTCGGTGACGCGCTCGGGCTTGTAGTAGTTCAGGCCCCACCAATCGAGTTTCTGGCTGATCAGCTTCAGGTCGCCATCCTCGACGACGGGCATGCGGTCGCCGAGCGCCTCGACGAATTCCTTCGGATATTCGCCCTTGAAGACGGGATCGAAGAAGGCGCCGTTGTGGAACTGATGCGCACGCTCGCCGGCGGCAAGATCAGCCGGGCTGTCGGAGCCGGGAATGATCGAGGCGGCGTTGAGCACAAGCCCGACGGGCACACCAGGGGCTTCCGAGCGAATCGCCTCGACGCCGAGGCCGTGGGCAAGGTTCATGTAATGCATGGCGTGAAGGGCGGCCTGCATGTTGCGCTCGCCCGGAGCATGGATGCCGTAGAGGTGGCTGAGCCAGACGATGCACCAGGGTTCGTTGAAGGTCGCGACCCGGTCGAGGCGGTCGCCAAGGCGGTTCATCACCGTCTTGGCATAGCGCTGAAACGCATAGGCGGTCGAGCGCGTCGTCCAGCCGCCTTCGCCGGCGAGCAACAGAGGCAGATCCCAGTGGTAGAGCGTCGCGAAGGTCTTGATGCCGCGCGCCTTGCAGCCGTCGACCAGCCGATCGTAGAAATCGAGGCCGGCCTCGTTTACCGGACCCGTGCCGTCGGGGATAATGCGCGGCCAGGCAATCGAGAACCGGTAGGCTTCGACACCCATCTCCTTGATGAGATCGAGGTCCTGTTCCAGGCGATTGTAGTGATCGCAGGCGATATCGCCGTTATCGCGATTGTGGACGCGGCCGGGCATATTGCAGAAAGCATCCCAGATGGATGGCTTGCGGCCATCGGCTTTGCTGGCGCCTTCAATCTGGAAGGCAGCGGTGGCAACGCCGAAAGTGAAGTCGCCGGGAAAGCGTTCCGCGAGTTTCTTCGGATCGATCATCTGCAAGTCCTATCTCTCAGGTTGAGCCGTTTGCGCCGGATTTAGCCAAGCCTGAAGGCAAAGTACAGGCTGACGGCGAGAAAAACTGCAACGTTGCAGGGGGAAGCCAGAACAGCTGCAACCGTCCTTCCCTTACCGCGCAGCCGACCTCAAACGGCAATGTCAGCAGTCGTGACTTGGCCGTTGAGACCGAGATCCTTACACCGGAAATGGCATCACAAATGTGAAAGGAATCCAATGCTCTCTTCGGTCCATTCGCTGCAGCCTCATCTGCTGAGCCTGTTGCGCATCGTCTCGTCACTCGTGCTTTTCAGCTACGGAACACAGAAGATCCTGCATTTTCCGGCTGCGGCAAGCGTGCCGCCGGCGGGATCGCTCTCCTGGATTGCCGGACTGCTCGAACTCACCTTCGGC
The DNA here is from genome assembly GCF_052871115.1 of Rhizobium sp. LARHSG275. Taxonomy (NCBI): domain Bacteria; kingdom Pseudomonadati; phylum Pseudomonadota; class Alphaproteobacteria; order Hyphomicrobiales; family Rhizobiaceae; genus Rhizobium; species Rhizobium sp. LARHSG275. The sequence continues at coordinate 8,158 of NZ_JBIXJN010000026.1, forward strand.
TTCCTGGTGCTCGTCGGATTCCAGACCCGTATCGCAGCCTTCGTGCTCTCGGGCCTGATGGCCTTCGCCTATTTCATCGGCCATGCCTCGAAGGTCATCTACCCTGCGCAGAACGGCGGCGTCGCGGCGATCCTGTTCTGCTTCGTGTTTCTCTATCTGGTGGCGGCAGGAGCCGAACCGTTGAGCGTCGACAGCCTGCTCAAGCGCGGCCGCACTGCTACTGCCTGACCAAATAAGCAAATGCCGAGGCGGCTTGACCCCGCCTCGGCGCTTTCATGGCGCAATCCAGATCGGCAATTCAGACCTTGACCCATGCGCCGTTCTTCTTGGAAGACGCGACGCAGGCTTCGACGAAAGCCACACCCTTCACGCCGTCATCGACCGTGGGATAGACCACTGCCTTGTCGACGGCCTTGCCCTTCTTGCGGGCATTGATCGCATGCGCGGCTTCCGTATAGATCGTCGCAAAGGCTTCGAGATAACCTTCAGGATGCCCGGATGGTACGCGCGTGACACGGCCGGCAGCTGCGCCTGAACCGGCGCCGCCGCGGGTGATCAGCCGCTTCGACTCGCCGAAAGGCGTGTACCACAAGTAGTTCGGGTCCTTCTGGGTCCATTCCAGCCCGCCCTTGGTGCCGTAGACGCGCACCATCAGACCGTTTTCATGGCCGGGCGCCACCTGGCTGCACCAGAGCATGCCTTTGGCCGGCTTCTCCGAACCCTTCGCCTTGAAGCGCAGCATGACATGCGCATTATCGTCCAGCCGGCGGCCGGGAACGAAGCTGTCGAGATCGGCAGCGAGGCTGTCGAGCTCCAGACCAGTGATGAAGGCGGCGAGATTATAGGCATGCGTGCCGATATCGCCGGTCGAGCCGCCGACGCCGGACTGCGCCGGATCGGTGCGCCATGCGGCCTGTTTCTGGCCGGTTTGCTCCACCGCTTCCGTCAGCCAGTCCTGCGGGTACTCGGCCTGGACGACTCTTATATCGCCGAGTTCGCCATTCGCGATCATCTCCCGCGCCTGGCGGACCATCGGATAACCGGTGTAATTATGCGTCAGCACGAAGAGTGCGCCGCTCTCGTCGGCGATCTTCTTCAGCTTCTTCGCATCGGCAAGGTTGGATGTCAGCGGCTTGTCGCAGATGACATGGATGCCGCGCTTCAGGAATTCCTTGGCTGCATCGTAGTGCACATGGTTCGGCGTGACGATCGCCACTGCCTCGATGCCGTTCTTCAGCTTCGCCTCGCGGATCGCCATCTCGCGATAGCTGGAATAGGTCCGCGACGGATCGAGGCCGAGATCGCGGCCGGATGCGATCGCCTTATCAGGCGTCGACGACAGCGCGCCGGCGATGAGATCGTACTGATCGTCGATGCGTGCCGCGATACGGTGCACCGCGCCGATAAACGCGCCCGCGCCGCCGCCCACCATACCGAGCCGGATGCGTGGCTCGCGGGTCTGTTCGGATGATGCTTCGATTGCCATGATTCCTCCTGAAATTTAATTTGGTGCGGACGCGGCCCCTCATCCGGCTGCCGCCACCGTCTCCCCGCCAGCGGGGAGAAGGGGATATGCCGCGATGTCTATGCCCATCTTTGCCGTCTCGTGTGGCAAGTACCCTCTCCCCGTCAAAACGGGGAGAGGGTTAGGGTGAGGGGCAGCATCACGGCACCCCTATGCGTTAGAGCCCCAGCATCCGCCGGTTCGCCGCTTGATCCGTGCCGCTGCCGGCGAAATCGTCGAAGGCTTTCTCGGTAACGCGAATGATATGGGCGGCAACGAATTCGGCGCCTTCGCGGGCACCATCCTCCGGATGCTTCAGCGCACATTCCCATTCGACCACGGCCCAGCCATCGAAATTATTCGCCGTCATCTTCGAAAACACCGCGCCAAAATCGACCTGACCGTCACCGAGCGAGCGGAATCGGCCGGCGCGTTCCACCCAGCCCTGATAGCCGCCATAAACGCCCTGGCGCCCGGTCGGATTGAACTCCGCATCCTTGACGTGGAACATCTTGATGCGGTCCTTGTAGATGTCGATATTGTCGAGATAATCGAGGCACTGCAGGACGTAGTGCGAGGGATCGTAGAGCATGTTGGCGCGCGGATGGTTCTTCACGCGCGCGAGGAACATCTCGAAGGTGATGCCGTCATGCAGGTCTTCACCCGGGTGGATCTCGTAGCAGACGTCAATACCGTTCTCGTCCGCATGGTTGAGGATCGGCGTCCAGCGGCGGGCGAGTTCGTCGAAGGCAGTCTCGACCAGACCGGCAGGGCGCTGCGGCCAGGGATAGATGAAGGGCCAGGCAAGCGCGCCGGAGAAGGTCGCATGCGCCTTGAGCCCGAGGTTTTTCGATGCAGTCAGCGCCATCTTGACTTGCTCGACCGCCCATTCCTGGCGCGCCTTCGGATTGCCGCGCACCTCGGGTGCCGCAAACCCGTCGAAGGCTTCGTCATAGGCCGGGTGAACGGCGACGAGCTGACCTTGCAGATGGGTAGAGAGTTCGGTGATCTCGATGCCGTTTTCGCGGGCCTTGCCGGCGAACTCGTCGCAATAATCCTTGGACGTGGCGGCCTTCTTGAGATCGATCAGCTGGCTGGCCCAGGTCGGCACCTGGACGCCCTTGTAACCGATGTCGGCCGCCCATTTGGTGATTGCGTCCCACGAGTTGAATGGCGCAATATCGCCCGCGAACTGGCCAAGGAAAAGGCCGGGGCCCTTGATCGTCTTCATGTCAGATTCCTCCCTGAATATCGACCGTAAACGTTTCTGAAGTGTTGTAGCACGCTATTTGGCGGGAGCAAGGCGCCTCCTCGCCCTTGCGTCGAATTTGGCGCGAGGCCAAATGCGATATGGCTGCGAGCTAATCATGATGGGCTTTGACGGGCAAGAGGTACGTGCAGCATTTTCGGCTAGCCGCTATAGTGGAAGCATATAAAATGCGCCCATTCTTTCGAATGGGCGCATATCTCCAGTCAATCGATCAGAACGGCGAATCCGGGAAATAGAAGTCCTTGGCATTCTCCTTGGTGACGAGCGTCGCATCGAGAATGTAGCTGCCATGAACCGGGACCTGATCGTAGAGTGCCGCCGCCGTCAGCTCCATCGCCGTGCCGACCATTGCCGGCGGATAGAGAACGTCGACCGGGATCAGCTTGTCGCCGTCCATGACCTTCTTGACCATGTCCTTGGAGCCGGCGCCGGCGACGACATACTTGATATCGGTGCGCTTGGCCTGCTCGATCGCCTGCAGAACGCCAACAGCCATGTCGTCGTCCTGGCACCATACGACGTCGATCTTCTGGTACTTGGTCAGGTAGTCCTGCATGACCTTGAAGGCGTCGTCGCGGTTCCAGTTGCCGTACTGGCGGTCGAGAACCTTGACGTTCGAGCCGGCAATGCCCTTGTCGAAGCCGTCCTGGCGCTGCTGGTCGATCGGGATCGGCAGACCGCGGATGACCACCACTTCGGCGTCCGGCGTGGTGTCCTTGATGTACTTGCCTGCGACTTCGCCGAGAGCCGGGTTGTTGCCGGCGACATAGAGGTCGCGCACGGAATTGTCGTTGTTGCTCGGCGCGCGGTCGACGAGGGCGACGAACTTGCCCTTGCCCTTGACTTCCTTGATGGCGTTGACGAGCGGATCCGGATCCGACGGCAGGATGACGAGGGCGTCGATGCCCTGCGTATCGAGATCCTGCACGGCGTTGGCCTGGCTTGCGGCGTCCGGCGAAGTCTTGACGATGACATTGAGACCAGGATGTTCGGCCATCAGCAGCTTGGCGACGCGTTCGGCATGGAATACGACGCCCGACGTCCAGCCGTGGTCGGCGGCCGGAATGGAGACGCCGATCGTGAATTTCTTGTCCTGGGCGTGAGCGGCGCCGGCGAACGTCACCGCCGCAACCGCCAAGCCCAACATCAATTTACGCATGCTATTTCCTCCCATAACTTCAGGGACTTTTCCATATCGGGACCGGACGCCCTGTAAGCCCGATCAATTGCAAGCACGGTTCACTCATGATTTGCGCACCAGCGAGCGCTGAACGAACATGGCGATAATGATGATCGCACCTTGGATGGCGCCGATCAGATACTCGCTGATGAAATTCGAAAGCAGCATGATGTTGCCGACCAGTTCGAGAATGAAGGCGCCGCAGATCGTGCCCCAGACCCTGCCCGCGCCGCCCTTGAGCGCCGTGCCGCCGACGACGACGGCCGTGATCGCCTGCAGCTCCCACAGGATGCCCGTCGTCGCCGATGTCGAGCCAAGCCTGGGAACATAGAGCAGCACGGCAATGGCAACGCACAGTCCCTGGATGACGAACGCGATCGTGCGCACGCGGTTGACCGCAATACCGGAATAGCGGGCGACGTCGCTGTTTGATCCCACAGCCACGACATGGCGCCCGTAGCGGGTGCGATAGAGGATGAAGGCCGCGACCGCGGTCACCGCCAGGATCACCACGATCGGCACCGGTATGCCGGCGACATTGCCGAAATAAGCAGGGCGATAGAGCGTCTGGATATCGGCGGAGCGAAGCGTGATCGCGCCGCCTTGCGACAGCCATGTCGTCAGGCCGCGATAGATGCCCATTGTGCCGAGCGTCGCGATGAACGGCTCGATCTTGCCGACGGTCGTGATCAGGCCGTTCGCCAGGCCGCACAGCGAACCGGCGACGATGGTGAAGACGACCGCGACCACGAGCATCAAAGCGGGGTTTGCGATGGCGCCCGAATTCATCAGCAGGATCATCAGGCTGGCGACGAAGGCCACCATCGAGCCGACCGACAGATCGAGATCCCCTGCTGATATTACGAAGGTCGCACCGACCGCGATGATGGCGATGAAGGCACTGCGCGTCGCGACATTGGCAAGGTTGGTGATGCCGATGAAATTGGGATTGACCAGGGCTCCGACAATCAGCAGCAGCGCCAGGGCGACGAAGGGCGCGACCGCACGCAGGTCGACATCCCGCCAGGATCGGCGCCGGATTTCCCTGGTCTCCTCGTTGACACTCATTTCCAAAACCAACCTCCCGTCCCATATTTTCTGGGAATCTTATCTATCGTTCTGATCGGCAAAGCCCTGCTAGCCCTCAGGCGGCCGCCTTCCTCTTGAGCCCGGCGGCGTATCGCATGATCTCCTGTTCGGAAATCTCGTCTCCTTCGAGCACGCCGACGATACGCCCGTCGCGCATCACCGCCACTCTCGTGCAGAGGCCGATGACCTCCGGCATCTCCGACGACACGACGATGATCGACCGGCCGTCCCGGGCGAGCGCCGAGATGAAATGATAGATCTGCTGCTTGGTGCCGACATCGATGCCGCGCGTCGGCTCGTCGATGATGATGATATCAGGATCGGTCTCCATGACCTTGGCGAGCAGCAGCTTTTGCTGGTTTCCCCCCGACATCCGGCCGGCGACGATATTGCCGTCGCGAACCCTGATATCGAAACGACGCTTGGCCTTTGCCATCGCGGCCGCCTCGCTGCCCGGGCTGAGATAGCCGTGACGCGCGTGCCTGCCGAGGGATTGCAATGTCAGATTGGTCACCATGCCGGAGCGCAGCAAAAGGCCCTTCGACTTGCGGTCCTTGGTCATGTAGGCGAGCCCGCAGCGATTGGCGGCATGGACGTCGCCGGAGGGAACCGTTTCCCCCTTGATGACCACCTCGCCCTCGAGACGGGTTCGCAACCCGGCGATCGCTTCCATCAGCTCGGTGCGGCCGGAGCCGATCATGCCTGAGAAACCGATGATCTCACCCTTGCGCACCTCGAAGCTCGCATCCTTCACATAACCCGTCGACACCGAGGCGACGCTGAGGACGACCTCCTCGTCGACATCGGGCTCGACCTTAGCGGGATAGAGGCTGGAGAGTTCGCGGCCGACCATCAGCTGCGCGATCGATTCCCCGTCCAGAATGGACGTCGGCGAAGTCTTGATCCATTGGCCGTCGCGCAGCACCGTGACGCGGTCGGTCAATTCCATCACCTCGTCGAGTTTGTGGGACACGAAGACGAAGCTGGTACCCTGGTCGCGAAGCTTGCGAACCTGCTTGAACAGCATATTGGTCTCTTCCCGCGACAGCACCGCGGTCGGCTCGTCCATGAACACCACCCGCGCGTCGCGGCTGATCGCTTTGGCGATTTCGACCATTTGCTTGTCGGCGATGGAAAGCGTGCTGACCAGCGCGTTCTCATCGACATGCGAACCGAGCACGTCGAGAACCTTGCGTGTCTCCGACCGCATATATTTGCGGTCGAGCATGCCGAAGCGCGTGACTTCGCGCCCGAGAAAGAGGCTCTCCGTCACGGTCAGATGTTCGGCGAGGTTGAATTCCTGGTGAATGATAACGATGCCGAGCGCCTCGGCGGCGCCATTAGGCGGCAGCACGACGGGCTTGCCGTCGAGCAGGATTTCACCCGAACTCGGCTGTTCGAAACCGGACAAAACCTTGACGAGCGTGGATTTTCCGGCGCCATTTTCACCCATGAGGGCATGGATTTCGCCGGCGCGGAGATCAAAGTTCACGCTGAAGAGGACCTGCACTCCACTGAAGGATTTGCATATGCGCCTGGCGGACAGCACCACAGGTGCGGTGTCGGCAGCTTCCACAGTCATCTGATCCTCCCAAAGCGGCATCCCATCCGCTCTGAAGCCCTATGTAAACCTTTACATAGATCGTGTAAAGGTTTACATCGTTGATTTACACAGATCAGTTGAAGCCTGCCTTTGACCTCTCGACAAGTCTGTGTAGTGTCGCGGCGAAGACAGCCCCAAGGCAGAGCCCAGTGTCGAATTCCACGCCCGCAACCATCGAAGACGTCGCCCGGATCGCCGAGGTCTCCATCGCGACGGTGTCCCGGGCAATCCACATGCCGGAGAAGGTCGCCAACTCCACGCGCCTCAAGGTCAACCAGGCAATCGCCATCACCGGCTATACGACCAATGCCATGGCGCGCAGCCTGAGGCTCGGCCGCTCCAACATGATCCTCGTCGTGGCGCCCGATATCGGCGATCCCAATTTCTCCAACATTCTCGTCGGGCTGGAGAACGAAGCGCGCGCGCACGGCTACGGCATCCTGATCGGCCACACCCAGAACGATGCCCAGCGCGGCCTGGAATATCTGAAATTCTTCAATTCCAACCAGGCGGCCGGATTGATCCTCTTCACCGGCATCCTGCCCTTTGGGCATCAGACGATGACCGCGCGGCTGCCGCCGAGCGTCGGCGTTTTCGAGCCCGTCTTCAACGGCGGCATTCCCTATGTCGGCGTCGACGATACCGAGGGCGCTCGCAAAGCGGTGGACCTGCTGCTGGCCGAAGGGCACCGCAAGATCGCCTTCATCGGCGATTCGCGCACCCGGCTTGCCTATACCAGGCGCCGCATGGGTTACGATGCCGGCCTCGACGCCGCCGGCATCCCACCCGATACCAGGATCGTGCTCGAAGGTGACGGCACGATCGAAAGCGGGCGGCATGCGGTCGAACAGCTTTTCATGCGTGACACGCTTCCGACCGCCTTCATGTGCGTCAACGACCAGACGGCAATCGGCGTCATGGTCGGCCTCGGCGCGCGAGGCTACGATATTCCGCGGGATTTCTCGGTGACCGGTTTCGACGACGTGCCGCAGGCCGTCTTCATATCCCCACCGCTGACCACCATCCGACAGCCGAGAACGGCAATCGGCAAGCAGGCGATGGCACTGCTGCTGGAACTTCTATCCGATGGCCGGCCGACCGAAACGGAGATCCTGTTGCGGCCGGATCTGGTGGTTCGAAACTCCGTCTCGGCGCCGTCACGCAACTGGTTGAAACGGTAAGCCCATATAGGCTGAAAGCTTCCGGCCAGCGCTCGGCCGGAGAGGGTTGCGCCGGCGGCCGATGACCCCCGGCGCGCTTTATCAGACGTAGCGGTTGACGACGTTCTCGAGCAGCTCCTGCTTGCCCGACCTCGGCTGCGGGTTGACGTCGTGGTTCTCGACGTAGTGGCTGATCTCATCCAGCGAATACTCGCCGCGGAAGAGCTTCTGCGCCTCGGCGGATTCCCAGCCGGCATAACGATCGGCGAGCGGCTGCGACAGAGCCTTGTCCTCGATCATCTTGGCAGCAGCCTTCAGGCCGCGGGCGCAGCAATCCATGCCGCCGATATGGCCGATCAGCAGATCCGCCGGGTCGAGAGACTGACGGCGCAGCTTCGAGTCGAAGTTGGTGCCGCCGGTCTTGAAGCCGCCGCCTGCCAGAACATGGTAATAGGCGAGCGCCATTTCGGGAACATTGTTCGGGAACTGGTCAGTGTCCCAGCCGGACTGGTAGTCGTTGCGGTTCATGTCGATCGAGCCGAAGATCCCGAGAGCATTGGCAAGCGCCAGCTCGTGCTCGAAGGAATGGCCGGCAAGAATCGCGTGGCCCTGCTCGATATTGAGCTTCACCTCGTTTTCAAGGCCGTGCTTCTTGAGGAAGCCATAGACGGTCGCGACATCATAGTCGTACTGATGCTTGGTCGGCTCCTGCGGCTTCGGCTCGATCAGTATCGTGCCCTTGTAGCCGATCTTGTGCTTGTATTCGACGACGAGGTTGAGGAAGCGTCCGAGCTGGTCGAGCTCGCGGCCGATATCGGTGTTGAGCAGCGTCTCGTAACCTTCGCGGCCGCCCCAGAGCACGTAGTTTTCGCCGCCGAGCTTCTGCGTGGCATCGATGCAGGTCTTGACCGTCGCGGCTGCGAAAGCGAAGACGTCGGGATCCGGATTGGTCGCAGCGCCCGACATATAGCGACGGTGGGAGAAGAGGTTCGCCGTGCCCCAGAGCAGCTTGGTGCCGGTTGCCGCCTGCTTCTCGGCGAAATAATCGACGATTTCGTTGAGGTTTTTGGTGTTCTCGGCGAAATTCTTGCCCTCCGGACGCACGTCGGCGTCATGGAAGCAGTAATAGGGCGAGCCGAGCAGCGAGAAGAATTCGAAGGCGACGTCGGCCTTGAGTTTGGCCGCCTTCATCGTGTCCTCGAACCAGGGACGCAGGAAGGTCTGGCCGCCGAATGGATCGCCGCCCGGCCACGTGAAGGTGTGCCAATAGGCCACCGCAAAGCGCAGATGGTCTTCCATGCGTTTGCCCATGACGATCTCGTCCGGCTGGTAATAGCGGAAGGCCAGCGGATTGGTGCTGTCCGGGCCTTCGTATTTTACTTTCTGGATATCGCCAAAAAATCCGGTGCTCATGTTGGTTCTCCTTGGGTTCGTATCTTTTCGAAGTTCAAAATTGTTGGTCTACGCCAGAGGCCGGCCCGAAGGGTCGGATGAGGGGGCCGCTGGCTCCAGTTCTCAGTGCGCCAGCGACTTGATCGCCGGGTAGAGCGCACGGTAGCGCTTGTAGGCATCCTCATAAGCGCCGCTCAGTGCGGACACCGGCTCGATCGTTCCGGCTGTTATTGGCGGCGTGCAGACGGCAATGGGATCCGCCTCTGTTGCCGCAATCAGGCCGAGACGCGCGGCGCCGAAGGCCGCACCGAAATCGCCGTCGGCCGGGAGGTCGACCGGAACGCCGAGGGCGGTCGCGATCGACGCCAGCCAGTAACGCGAGCGCGAACCGCCGCCGATTGCCGTGACCCGGGATATGCCGGTGCCGGCCGAGCGCAACGCTTCGAGATTGTCGCGGATGGCGAAGGCGACGCCTTCGAGTACCGCCTGGGTGAGAACGACACGGCTGCTTTCATGTTCGAGGCCGATGAAGGCGCCGCGGATGACGGCATCATTGTGCGGCGTGCGCTCGCCGGAGAGATAGGGCAGGAAGGTAACGCCGGTGGGAGCCTTCAGCGTCTCGCCGACTTCGCCGGTGAGATCGGCGGCCGACTTGCCGGTGACACCGGAATGCCAGTTGAGCGCATCGGTGGCCGACAGGATGACACCCATCTGGTGCCAGGTGTTCGGCAGCGCGTGGCAGAAGGCATGCACGGCACTTTCCGGCTTCGGCAGATAGGAAGCGTTGGCGGCAAAAAGCACGCCCGAGGTGCCGAGCGAGACGAAGGCTGCACCATCGCTGACCGTGCCCATGCCGCAGGCAGACGCCGCATTGTCGCCTGCGCCGCCGGCCACGACGACATCGCCTGATATGCCCCATTGCGCCGCCAGTTCGGACCGCAGCTTGCCGGCCTGCTCGGTGCCTTCGACAAGCGCCGGCATCTGCTCCATAGAAAGCTTGGTGGCGGCGAGCAGTTCGGACGACCAGGCGCGTTTGCCGGTGTCGAGCCAGGAAGTGCCGGCCGAATCCGACATTTCCGAGATATATTCGCCGGTCAGCCAAAGACGCAGATAGTCCTTCGGCAAGAGCACCTTGGCGATCTTGGCGAAAACATCGGGCTCATGCTTTTCGACCCAGGCGAGCTTCGGCGCCGTGAAACCGGGAAAGACGATGTTGCCGGTGAGCGCGCGAAAGCGCGGATCGGCATCGAGTGCCGCGGCCTCGACGTAGCTGCGCGTGTCGTTCCAGAGGATGCAGGGGCGCAGGACCTTGTCGGTGGCATCGATGAGCGTCGCGCCGTGCATCTGTCCGGAAAGCCCGATGCCCTTGACCGCGGCAAGCTCCTTCGGATGCTTCGCCTTGAGGCCGGCGACCGCCTCTTCCGTGGCGCGCACCCAGTGGGCCGGCTCCTGCTCCGACCAACCGGAATGCGGACGCGACACGTCGAGCGAACCATTGGCCGAGCCGACGATCTTCTGATCGCCGTCGATCAGCATCGCCTTGACGCCGGAGGTTCCGAGATCGAGACCCAGATACATGTGGCATTTCTCCCTTTGCCGTTACGGCAGATTGTCTTTCAGGAATATGTCGAGGCGGATGCGCTCCTGCGCTTCGATGACGGCAAGCCCGTCCGCCTTGGCTTTCAGCACGCGGATGGCGCTCCGCACCTCATGGCCGGCATCCTGGTTGAGGATCGCATCGATCGTATTGTCGATCAGTGCCGCGCGCGTATGGGCAGTCAGTTCGTGGGCAATGACAGTCAGTACGCGGTCGACGGCCTTCTCCTTCAACGCCCGGATCAGGCCGCGATTGCCGGCGCCGAGGCTGTAGACGCCGATGATGCCGGCATTCCCGAGCGCGTCGGCAACGAGCCTATGGGCGACCTCCGGGTCGTCGCGGCCTTCGAGAACCGGCAGGATCGCAAGATCGGGAAATTCCTCGGCCATGACAGCGGTGAAGCCCTCCAGCCGCTCGCGATGGTCACGCACCAGCATGGAGCCGGCGAGCACGGCGATTTCGCCCTTTCGCGGCCCGAGGAATCGTCCGAGCAGGCGGGCGGCAGTGCGGCCGGCTGCGATATTGTCGACACCAGCATAGTGATGGCGTAGCGACCCCGTGAGATCGGAAACCAGGGTGACGACGGGAAAGCGCTCGCGAACCAACCTGTCGACGGCGGCGCGTACTTCGGGCGCATCGGTCGCAACCAGCGCAATGCCGCATGGCTTTTCCCGGGAAAGCCCTTCAAGCACGGAGACCAGGGCGGCGGGATCGAAGGCCGGCACCTCGATGGTGCGGATATCGGTGCGTTCGGCCGACGAGCGGACGATCGCCTGGCGGATCTCGGCATTGAGCCCGTGCATGAAGGAATTGTCGCTGGCCGGAAGGATGAAGACTAAGGGATAGGTGCGCCCCTTGGCAAGATTGGCGGCCGCGACGTCTCTGATATAACCGAGCTCGCGGATCGCGGTCTCGACCTTTTCCCGCGTGACGTGGCGCACACCGGGACGCTGGTTGAGAACCCGGTCGACAGTCGCGAGACTGACACCGGCGGCAGCAGCGATATCGTGAACGGTTGGCCTCATCATTCCTCCTGACGAGACCATTAGCGCCAATTTTGATGTACGTAAATCAAAAAATCGAGCGAGCGGATTCCCGCTTCGTTTTCCGGGCATTGCCTACCCGAGTCGGACCGATCCAGCCGACGATCATCCGCCTGATGACACAGCGGCCGGAAAACAGCAACAAAAAGGCCCTCCGAAGAGGGCCTTTTCAAGGGGCGGCAGGCCGGAGGTCAGTGGCCGCCACCGCCTCCCCCGCCTTGCGGCGCGGGTTTCTTGATCATGGCGACACCGAGGATCATGGCAAGGAAGAGTGCGGTCAGGATCAGGAACACGTCGCTGAAGGAAAGGATGATCGCCTGCTTGGTGGCAAGCCCGACCATCTGCTTGATCGCCACAGAGGCGCCGTCCATGCCGTAAGTGTTGAACTTGGCGGCCATGTTGTTCATCTGGTCGATCGCCGCCGGATTGCCCCAGTCCATATTCTCCCGCAGCCGCTCATAATGCACGTCCTGGCGGCTGGTGAGCACGGTGTTGATGACGGCAAGGCCGACAGCGCCGCCGAGGTTTCTGGTCAAATTGAAAAGGCCGGACGCGCCGCGAATGCGCGAGGGCGGCATCGTGCCGAGCGCGATATTGTTGATCGGCACCATGCACATCATCAGTCCGAAACCGCGCAGGATCTGCGGAATGAACAGTTCGTAGAAATCCCAATCCGCCGTCAGATGCATCATGATAAAGGTGCCGGCGGCGAAGCTGACGAAGCCGATCGCCATCATCAGGCGCAGGTCCATCTTGGTCGACAATCGTCCGGCGATCGGCGCCGTGAAGAACATCGCCAGCCCGGAGACGAACATCGTCTCGCCGATCATCAGTGAATCATAGCCACGGATGCGCCCGAGATAGACCGGGTAGATATAGGTGAGGCCATAGAGACCGATGCCCATGACGAAAGAAAACACCGAGCCGAAGGAGAAATTCCGATTCGCGAAAGCCTTCAGGTCAACGACGGGGAAATCCACCGTGAAGGCGCGATAGAAGAAGACGATGGCTGCAACGCTGGAGGCAATCGCTGCGATGGTGATGGAACTGTCGTTGAACCAATCGTTCGAATTGCCCTCTTCGAGCACATATTCCAGCGCGCCGAGGAACACGCCCATCGAAATCAGCCCCCACCAGTCGAATTTCTTGAAGAGCGACAGTTCCGGTTTGTCGAAATCGATGAAGTTCCAGGTGACGATCGTGACGATGATGCCGGGAACGATGTTGACGAGGAACAGCCAATGCCAGGAGAAGGCGTGGCTGAGATAACCGCCGACCGTCGGGCCGATGGTCGGTGCCAGCGTCGCGATCAGGCCGATGATCGGCGAGACGATGCTGCGCTTCGAAGGCGGGAAGATGGTAAAGGCAGCCGCGAAAACCGACGGGATCATGCCGCCGCCGATGAAGCCCTGGATGACGCGGTAGACGATCATCTGGTCGATATTCGTCGCCGTCGCCGCAAGCGCGCTCGCCATGGTGAAGCCGGCGGCCGAGATCGCGAAGAGATAACGCGTCGAGATAATGCGCGCCAACGTGCCGGAAAGCGGGATCATGATTACTTCGGCGATCAGATAAGCCGTCTGCACCCAGCCGACCTCGTCGCTGCCTGCCGAAAGGCCGGCCTGGATTTCGGCAAGAGAGGCCGAGACGATCTGGATGTCGAGGATCGACATGAACATGCCGAGCACCATCGCGAAGAAGGCGATGAGCTTCTTCGGATCCATGCGCTCGTCGGCATGGGCAGGCGCTGCCGGAATCGTTCCCGCTGTTGCTGCCGCGCTCCCGGCCATCAGATCACCTCCGCCTTTTCCAGAGCAATTCCGTTTTTTTTCGAGTCACGGAATTGCTCTATCTCTTTGTTTTCACGCAAATCCGGACGCAAAACCGCTGCACACTTTTGCTGGAATTGCTCTGAAGGCTTACTTGCTCGGCGCCGTACGGGTGTCGACGTCGACGACGACGCTCAGGCCCGCGCGCAGACGCCCGCTGTCGAGCGCATCCTGCGGCAGCGCGATGCGCACTGGTACCCGCTGGATCACCTTGGTGAAATTGCCCGTGGCGTTTTCCGGCGGCAGCATCGAAAAGACCGACCCGGAAGCCGGCGAGATCGATGCGACGGTGCCGACGATCGGATGATCGCTATAGGCATCGACATGGACGTTGACCTTCGAGCCCGGCACCAGATGCTGGATCTGCGTTTCCTTGAAATTGGCATCGATATAGAGCTGGCGCACCGGAACGAGCGCCATCAGGCGCTGGCCGGGAGAGACGAGGTCGCCTTCCTGGATGGAGCGGTTGCCGACAATGCCGTCATAAGGCGCCTTGAGCACTGTGAAAGAAAGGTCGCGGACGGCCTTGTCGCGCGAGATCTCAAGCGAACGGACCGAGCCTTCGGCTTCCTTGCGCTGGGCCTGGAGAATGGTGATGTTGGCCTGCGCAGCGGTGATGTTGGCGTCGCCGCCGGCAAGATTGGCCTTGGCCTGGTCGAGGGCGATATTGGCGTTGTCGAGATCGGCGGCGGTCCCGACCGACTTCGCATGAAGGTCGCTCTGGCGCTTCTGAGTAATCTCGGCACCGCGAACGGCCGCTTCGAGTGCCACCTTCTGCGCCTGCGCCTGCACGAGGCTCGCATTCGCGCCTTCGATCTGCGCGTCGATACGCTGTAGCGAAAGCTGTTCGGTGACGATCTGTGCCTGGGCCAAGTCGAGGGCGTTCTGATAGTCGCCATTATCAAGCGTGGCAAGCACGTCGCCCGCTTTGACTTCCTGGTTGGCGATGACGTTCACCTTCGCGACGTAGCCCGTGACCTTCGGCGAAATCGTTGCGATATCGCCCTCGATATAGGCGTCGTCGGTCGACACCATGAAGCGGCCGTTCGTCCACCATTCGTAACCATACCAGCCGCCGCCTGCGAGAAGGGCGAGCACGACGATCGGTAGCACCGGGCTACGACGCTTCTTCGCAGTTGCGGGTGCGGCGACCGAAGCCGGCGCCAACTGCGCGGGGGCAGACGGCACTTCGCGAGCTTCCGCCACTGGAGCTTCTGCAACGGCAGCGACCTCGGCCTTTAGCTCTTCGGTCTCGGCGTTTTCGCTGACGATCCGCGCGACATTGCTCTTCTGGTTGCTCGACATGGCCACTTTACCGATCTTGGAGTAAATAATCGAACTGAACGGTTCGGTTCAGTTGACTTAAACCTGTTTTATCGTCATATCAAGATGTATAGAACCAATCGGTTCGATTTCTTTAAAGAAAATGCGAAACCGTCAACACGGTTAAGAGGACATGACGCTGAAACCCGACCACGCCGCCGTATTCAGTCCTCCCGCTGCCGGAGGCCGATTCGCCGCAGGCGAAGATCCGGCCAAGCGCCAGCAGATCCTCGCCGGCGCCAAGCGTGTCTTCATGAAGATGGGTTTCGACGCCGCCAGCATGAACGACGTGACGCGCGAGGCCGGAGTCTCAAAGGGAACGCTCTACGTCTATTTCACCAACAAGGAAGAACTGTTTTCGGCGATGATCGAGACCGAGCGCGCCGCCTTCGTGGCGGCCGTGCGCACGGCACTTGCCGAACATGACGATCCCGAGGCCGGCCTGTACGAATTCGGGATAAGCTTCGTCACTCATATGACCGATGAAAAGGTCATCAGCGCGATGCGCACCGTTCTCGGCGTTCGCGACCGTATGCCGGTGCTCTGTCAACGCTTCTTCAGGGGCCCGGAAAACCTGCGCACCATCATGCGCGACTTCCTGGAACGGCACATCGCCGAAGGCGCACTCGAGATCGACGACATCGATCTTGCCGCCGGCCAGTTCCTCGATCTCGCCAGCGGCAGTTTCTTCAAACTCCGCCTGTTCGGAAGCATGGAAGAGCCGCCGCCGCGCGACGAAATCGAGCGCGTCATCCGCGGCGCGATCCGGGTCTTCATGGCCGCCTACGGCGCGCCTCGGCACGAGGCCGCCCGACCGCACTTTTGACCGTCGCGCTTCATCGGCCAAAATCCCGCAACAGCGATCAAATCCGGCTGCCGGCCTTCCTCTAAGAAAGAAGCTGCAATCAGGAGAATGAGGATGACCGCCGTTGGACGGGCGATCTGGTTCATCGAGAGCCATTTCGAAAGCGATATATCGCTGGAAGAGATATCGGAAGCAGCCGGATTGTCGCGCTACCATCTCTCGCGCGTCTTCGGGCTCGTCACCGGCCACTCGATCAGCAGCTATATAAGAGGGCGCCGCCTCAGCCGCGCCGTGCCCACACTGGTCGGCGGTTCATCCACCATTCTCGAGGTTGCGCTTTGTGCGGGCTACGGCTCGCACGAGGCTTTCACCCGTGCCTTCCGCGACCAGTTCGGCATGACGCCGGATGCGGTGCGCAGACAGGGGCACGCTCGTAACCTTGTCTTGCTGGAGCCGATCAGAATGGACCCCGCCCACCTCAGCGACCTCGAACCGCCCCGCTTCGAAACCCTCCAGCCGATGCTGTTTGCCGGCTTGCAGGAGACCTACCCCTATGGCGGCAATGCCGCCATCCCCTCTCTCTGGCAGAAATTCAATGCCCATTTCGGACATATCTCCGGCCAGAAAGGCAATGTCGCCTACGGCATCTGTACCCATATCGACGGCGAAGTGGAGAAATTCCGCTATATGGCTGCGGTCGAAATTTCCGATGCCGGCGATCTGCCGGCGGATTTTGCAACGCTCAAGCTACCGGGCCAGCGCTACGTCGTCTTTGCTCATCGCGGCCATGTCTCCGGCATTCCGGCGACGATGAACCGGATTTTTGGCGCATGGTGGCCGACCTCAGGCCTGGAGCACGGCGAGACACCCGACATGTTCGAACGCTACGACGAGCGCTTCGACCCCTACACCGGCATGGGCGTCACCGAAATCTGGTTGCCGATCACAGCATGATGCCGAAAAGTGCGAGCGGTTTTCGGACGTCATGCTCTAACTCTTTAATTTAGAACAGGATTCAAATTTAAGGCCGACCCGGCCTTAAATCATCCTGTTGTAGGGAATAAAAGTCACATCGGTTTCGTATACCCCCTTGCGGCGCTTGCCTGGCAGGCCGGCAACATTACATTGCGAGCGTCAATCACGTATGTGACGCGAAGGGGATATACGCTGATGCAGGAAATCATGACGCTCATTCAGGATCCGGCCGCCTGGGTGGCGCTCATCACGCTGGTGGTGATGGAAGTCGTTCTCGGGATCGACAACCTGATCTTCATTTCCATTCTCACCAACAAACTGCCGCCCGAGCACCGGGAGAAGGCCCGCAAGATCGGTATCGGTCTTGCGCTCGTCATGCGCCTCGCCCTGCTCGGCACCGTCGCCTGGATCGTGCAGCTGACCGAACCGCTGTTTGAAGCCTTCGGCCACGGCTTCTCCTGGAAGGATCTGATCCTGATTGCCGGTGGTCTGTTCCTCGTCTGGAAGGCCACCAAGGAAATCCATCACACCGTCGATCCGATCGATCATCAGGAGGATTTCATCGCGAAATCCGTCACGACAGGCTTTGCATCGGCCATCGGCCAGATCCTGTTGCTCGACCTCGTCTTCTCCGTCGACAGCATCATCACCGCCGTCGGCATGACGCCGCATCTGCCGATCATGGTGGTAGCAGTCGTCGCCGCCGTCACCGTCATGCTTGTTGCCGCGACCCCGCTTGCCAACTTCATCGAGAGGAACCCGACGATCGTCATGCTGGCGCTCGCCTTCCTGCTGATGATCGGCACGACGCTGATCGCCGAAGGCATGGGCTTCCATGTGCCGAAGGGCTACGTTTACGCCGCCATGGCCTTCTCGGCGCTGGTCGAGGTGCTGAACATGTTCGCGCGCAACGCCCGCAAACGCAAACGCGACGCCGCGCATTGAGGCTGGGCAGGAGGGCGCGGCGGAACCGGCGCGCCCTCACACACCGCCATCAAGGCCTTTGCAGGCATGGTTTTTCTTGACGCGACCGGTTGAATATGGCCTAAGGCCAGCCGAACGGACGATCGGCGGATGGTGCGGGCGCATGCCCTTTTCCGGCCGGTTTGCCGATGAAGATATCTGCATCCTTCCGGCCGCACGTCGCTTTCCCCATGAAAGCCGTCCGGTACTTATTGACGGGCACACACAATGACAGTTTCCGGGACAGCTACCGGCGTCCGCGTCCGCATCGCTCCCTCGCCGACAGGCGAGCCGCATGTCGGCACCGCTTACATCGCTCTTTTCAACTACCTTTTCGCCAAGAAGCACGGTGGCGAGTTCATCCTGCGCATCGAGGATACCGATGCGACGCGCTCGACCCCGGAATTCGAAACGAAGGTGTTGGACGCACTGAAATGGTGCGGGCTGGAATGGAAGGAAGGCCCTGATATCGGCGGCCCCTACGGCCCATATCGCCAATCAGACCGCAAGGAAATGTACCAGCCTTACGGGCAAGAATTGCTGGACAAGGGCCATGCCTTCCGCTGTTTCTGCACGCCCGCGCGGCTGGAGCAGATGCGCGAAACTCAGCGCGCAGCCGGCAAGCCGCCGAAGTATGATGGTCTCTGCCTCAACCTCACGGCCGAGGAAGTCACCTCGCGCATGGCCGCCGGCGAGACGACCGTCATCCGCATGAAGATCCCGGCCGAAGGCTCCTGCGACTTCACCGACGGCGTCTACGGCGATGTCAGCATCCCCTGGGATTCCGTCGACATGCAAGTGCTCGTCAAAGCTGATGGCATGCCGACCTATCACATGGCCAACGTCATCGACGACCATCTGATGAAGATCACCCATGTGGCGCGCGGCGAGGAATGGCTGGCTTCGGTGCCGAAGCACATCCTGCTCTATCGCTATTTCGGCTGGGACGAGCCGGTCTTCATGCATCTGTCGCTGATGCGCAACGCCGACAAGTCGAAGCTGTCGAAGCGCAAGAACCCGACCTCGATCTCCTATTACTCCGCGCTCGGCTATATCCCGGAAGCGCTGATGAACTTCCTCGGTCTGTTCTTCATCCAGATCGCCGAAGGCGAAGAGCTGCTTGATATCAACGAGCTCTCCGAGAAGTTCGATCCGGAAAACCTCTCCAAGGCCGGTGCGATCTTCGACATTCAGAAGCTCGATTGGCTGAATGGCCGCTGGATCCGCGAGAAGCTCTCAGAAGAGGAATTCCAAGCCCGTGTACTGACCTGGGCGATGGAAAACGACCGCCTGAAGGAAGGTCTGCGCCTGTCGCAGACGCGCATTTCCAAGCTCGGCGAGTTGCCCGATCTTGCCGGGTTCCTGCTGAAGTCCGATCTTGGCCTGCAGTCTTCCGACTTCGCCAAGATCAAGTCACCGCCGGAAGAGATCCTGGAGATCCTCAACACCGTTCAGCCAGATCTCGAAAAGATCCTGGAATGGAACGTCGAGACGATCGAGGCGGAGCTGCGCGCGATCGCCGACCGTATGGGCAAGAAGCTGAAGGTCGTGGTCTCGCCGCTCTTCGTCGCCGTATCCGGCTCGTCGCGTTCCCTGCCGCTCTTCGATTCCATGGCGATCCTTGGCCGGTCCGTCGTGCGTCAGCGCCTGAAGCTCGCCTCGCAGGCGGTCGCCGCCCTCGTCGGCTCGAAGTAAGAACAGTCAGAGGATTTCGACAGTGGCTGACAACAAGACCGAAAACACCCTTTCCTCCGACGCCACGGAAGTGCGCGCCCAGAAGCTGAAGCTGCTGCGCGAGCAGATCGGCGAGGTCTATCCGGCGCATTTCCACCGCACGATGACCAATGCCGAGCTCATCGCGAAATACGAGAACCTGGAACCTGACGTCGAGACGCAGGATGTCGTCACCGTCGCCGGCCGCGTATACTCGTCGCGCAACTCCGGCATGTTCATGGACATCCACGATGCCGGCGGCAAGATCCAGATTTTCAGTCACAAGGACACGACCCCGGAAGAAGCCCGCGCCCTGCTGCCGATGATCGACATCGGCGACATCATCGGCGTCACCGGTATCGTGCGCCGCACCAAGCGGGGCGAGCTGACGATCAACGCGCAGACGATCACCATGCTAACGAAGTCGCTCTTACCGATGCCCGAGAAGTGGCACGGTCTCTCCGACATCGAACTGCGTTATCGCAAGCGCCATCTCGACATCATGACCAACGAGGATTCGAAGCTCCGCTTCCAGCAGCGCTCGAAGATCCTGTCCGGCATCCGCCGCTTCATGGAAAATGACGGCTTCATGGAAGTCGAGACGCCGATGCTGCATTCGGTCTATGGCGGCGCCACCGCCGAGCCGTTCAAGACCCATCACAACACGCTGAAACTCGACATGTACCTGCGCATCGCGCCGGAACTGTTCCTCAAGCGCACGCTGGTCTCGGGGCTGACCGACAAGGTCTTCGAGATCAATCGCAACTTCCGCAACGAAGGCGTTTCCACCCGGCACAATCCCGAATTCACCATGATGGAGTGTTACTGGGCCTATGCCGATTACGAGGATATCATGGACCTCGTCGAGCGGCTGTTCGAGAATTTAGCGCTCTCCATTCACGGTGCGACGGAGTTCCCCTTCGGCGACAAGACCATGTCCTTCAAGGGTCCGTTCAAGCGCGTTCCGATGCCGGATGCCGTCAAGGAAGCGACCGGCATCGACTTCCTCGCCATCAAGACCGATGAACAGGCGCGCGCCGCTGCCAAAGCTGCCGGCTTTGCGGTCGAGAAGGATTGGACCTGGGGCGAATGCCTCGCCTTCATCTTCGAGGAAACGGTCGAATCCACGCTGATCCAGCCGTCGCATGTCACGCATTTCCCGAAGGACATTTCGCCCTTCGCCAAGGAAGTGCCGGGCGAGCCGCGCCTGGTCGAACGATTCGAGACCTATTGCAACGCCTGGGAACTCGGCAACGCCTTCTCGGAGCTGAACGATCCCGAGGAGCAGCGCCGCCGCATGGTCGAGCAGCTCGAACTGGCGCATGCCCGCGGCGAAAAGGAAAAGCAGCTGGACGAGGAATTCCTCGACGCCATCGACCAGGGCATGCCGCCAGCAGGTGGCCTCGGCATTGGCGTCGACCGTCTCATCATGCTTCTGACCAATGCGCCGTCTATCCGCGACGTCATTCTCTTCCCGGCCCGCCGCAACAAAGCCGACTGAGAACCACATTTTTTAACTGAAAAAACGGAGCGCCCGAAAGGACGCTCCGTTTTGTTTTAGGCAGGCTAGAGCAATTTCAGCAAAAGTGCGCAGCGGTCTTGCGTCCGGAATTGCGTGAACACAAAGAGATAGAGCACTTCCGTGATTCGAAGAAAAACGGAAGTGCTCTAGCGAAAACTCAGCCGACGGACGAAGGCACAGTGGATTGGTCGATCACGGAATGACCTTATTTCGTTGGCTTGTGAATGACCGCGTTCGTCGTCACACTTAGATCATGTAGCCGCCGGCGACTTCGATTGTCTGCGCATTGATCCATGCACCGTCGTCGGACGCGAGCATGGCGATGACGCGGCCGACATCCTCGGCTTCGCCGATACGGCCGAGAGCCGTCTGTGAGGCAAGCAATGCGGCGAACTCCGGGTTCTTGTCCAGCGCAGCGTCGGCAAGATTGGTGCGGATGGGACCGGGCGAGATAGCATTGGCGCGGATCCTGCGATCGCCGAACTCCTTCGCCTGATAGCGGGTCAACGTTTCAAGTCCGGACTTGAGGGCTGCATAGGGCGCGACACCTGCTGTTGCGACGCGAACCGAAGCGCTTGTTACATTGAGGATCACGCCGCCATCGACCATCAGCGGCAGCAAGGCCTGCGTCAGGAAGAACGGCCCTTTCAGGTGGACATTCATCAGAGCGTCGAACTGGCCTGTCGTCACCGTCTCCATGAGATTGAACATGCCGAAACCGGCATTGTTGACGAGGCAGTCAAACGTATTCCGGCCCCAATAAGTGGAAAGCAGCCGTTTCACCTCTGTCACGAAGGCCGGAAAGCTGTCGGCATCACCGACATCGAGGGCAAGCGCAACGGCTTGACCACCTTCTGCCTTGATCTCGGCGATGACGTCATCCGCACCTGGCTTGTGGCTGTTGTAGGTGAGGATGACACCCATGCCGCGCCTTGAGCATTCCTGCGCTGCCGATTGACCAATGCCACGGCTGCCGCCGGTAATGATTGCGATTTTCATCTCTGTCTCCTTTTGCTTCGATGGCCGGAAGCTATGGGAAACAGCCGGCCTGCACTCCGCCGGAAACTGCCTCGTTCTTGCCTATTCCTGCTTTTGCCTTGCGCCCCATCATTTGCTGGTCCAGGATTTCGCCATGCAAACGATGCTCGAAGAGATGCGCCGCTTGACGGCCCATGCTGAAAACCGCCCGACGGAAACCGGCATCCCCGGCATCCTGATGGTCAAGGGCGAGATCCCCGAACACAAGCTTGGCGCCGTCTATGAGCCGATGGTCAACCTGATCCTTGATGGCAGCAAGACGCTGACGATCGCCGGGCAAGACTATTATTACGATCCAGCGAGCTACTTCGTGATATCGATCGATGTGCCGGCGACGGGCATGGTGCAGCAGGCAGGTCCCGACCGGCCCTATATCGGCGTCAGCCTATCGCTCGATCCGGCGAGGGTCGCAGCGCTTCTCCTGGATCTTCCGCCGCAATCCTATCAGGAGGGACAAACCGGCGGCTATTCCGTCTGTCGCATGACGCCGGAACTTCTGGGTGCCTGGCTGAGGATGCTGCAGCTCATGGAGCGCCCACAGGATGTCCCTGCCCTTGCCCCGGCCTACGAACGCGAAATCCTCTATCGCGTGCTGCAGGGACCGCAGGGCTGGATGCTGCGCGATATCGCAGCACCTGATAGCGCCCTGTCGCGGATACGGCTCGCCATCCGCTGGGTTCGCGAACACTATTCGGAAGCGGTCGAGGTCGAAAAACTCGCCGCCCTCACCGCCATGAGCGTCTCGGCCTTTCATCGCCATTTCAAAGCTGTGACGGCGATGAGCCCGATCCAGTTCCAAAAGCGCATCCGCCTGTTGCAGGCCCGCCAGCTTCTGATTTCCCAATCCGGAAATGCATCCTCCGTCGCCTATTCCGTGGGCTACGAAAGCGCTTCCCAATTCACCAGGGAATATGCACGCTTCTTTGGCCAGCCGCCGGCGCGCGACGCCTCGCTGATAAGAGAAAATATCAGGCCTGCCGCCTGATGCTTTTTGGGTCTAGTGCCCGCTCTTGGCTGGCGGCGCCTCTTCGGCAGCGGCTTTTGCTGGAGTGGCTGCATCCTTGGGCGCTACGCCGTGGCCGCCGGCTCCCTTGCCCTCACCCTTTGTGGAAGCAACCGCGACCGGGTCGACGCAATCCTCGGGATCCTTGAAAGCGGCGCTGAGCATGGCGATCTCGTCAAACGGCATCTCTATCCGCTCGCCAAAGAACAGTCCGTTTTCGCTGGCCTTGCCGTCATAGTAGCGCGCTGTATAGGACTTGTCGTCGAGGCCGGGAACGGTCTTGTCGGGATGCGGGATATAGACGACATCGGCGCCGATCGCGCGGCCGCGAATGTCGGCACGCAACGTCGGGCCGTTCTCGTCGAGCACCACCACCTGGACCAGATCCGGCTTCTGCGCGGCATAAACGGCTTGGGCGACCCGAAGCGCGGTCTTGACGCGGGTCATCCCATCGGTCGGTTCGGTCTTGATGTATTTGCGTACCCAGACGTGGTCCTGCTTCCGGATCGTCACCAGGTTGACGTCGCTGCATTCGAGCCCGTAGCTACCACCAGCTGCACCGATCAGCCTGTCCTTGCCGACATAGACCGCCGCACCGCCGGACACGCCCATGAGAAGAGCGACTCCACCGATGATGATTGCCAATTTCCGGGAAGGCCGGAAGATGCGCAGTAAGGCCTTCACGCCAACTGCTCCGCCATCTGAAACTCCAACGCAGGACAAGTGCTAAGAACGCTAAGGAAATGACGTTTCCGAAAGTTTAAGTGGGCATGCGAAGCCTGACCCATTTTGGGAAAACACCAAAAAAGGTCCGCTTTTCCGGCCGCTTGCCACGGCCTGTTCCGCCATGCTCTAAACGCCCATGGCCTTCACGCTTCGCCAGGTTCAATATTTCGTCGCCGTCGCCGAACAGGGTTCGGTGACGCGAGCCGCGCAGAATCTTTCGATCTCGCAATCCTCGGTGACGGAAGCACTGAAGGAGCTCGAAACCGACCTCGGCGTCGAGCTCTTCGAGCGCCATCCGCGCGGCCTGACGATCACCCATAACGGCCACCAATTCCTGCGTCACGCGACGAAGATCCTCGCCTCTGTCTCCGATGCTCGGACCAGCTTTTCCGGCCAGCAAAGCGCTCTTTCCGGCACGCTGAACATCGGCGTTACCTCGCTTGTCGCCGGCTACGTGCTCTCCGACCTGCTGGCGCGATACCGCCGCGCCTGCCCGGGCATCGAGGTCAGCGCCATCGAGGACAATGGCGGTTATCTCGAACATCTGCTGGTCGGCGGCGAATTGGATGTCGCCGTCATGGTGATATCAAACCTGCGCGACCGCATGGCGCTGCAGGCGGAAATCCTCGAGACCTCGCCCTATCGACTATGGCTGCCGATGGGCCACCCACTGGTGTCGGCCGACATCATCTCGGTCGCCGATATCGCCCGCGAACCGCTGATCATGCTGACGGTCGACGAAATCGAGGAGAACACCGGCAAGCTGCTCTCAGCCCTCGGCGCCCGCCCGCATGTCGCCTTCCGCACCCGCTCGGTGGAAGCGGTGCGAAGCCTGGTTGCGACAGGCGCCGGCGTAGCCCTGCTTCCCGATCTCGTTTACCGACCATGGTCGCTGGAAGGCGACCGCATCGAAAGCCGCGATGTCTCGGGCTCGCTGCCGGTCGTTCAGGTCGGCATGGTCTGGCGCAAGGGTTCCAGCCTGCCGCAGGCAGCACGCGATTTTGTCGGCATCGCCGAAAGCATGCGCTCTGGCCGCGTCCGCTGATATCGGAATTTCCGATATCGCCTTTCTGATAAATGAATTTGCGAAAGCGAACTTTTCACGTCACCTTTTCAGCCGGGAACAAAGCGCCACAGAAGTGGCACCAAACCGGGAGACGGATGATGACGAATCTCTTGAAATCCTGCACGGCAGCGATCACCTGCTTGAGTTTCGCCACGCAGGTGATCGCCGCAGAACCGCTCAAGGCACTCGGCAAGGGCGAAGGTGCGGTCAGCATCGTAGCCTGGGCCGGCTATATCGAGCGCGGCGAAACCGATAAGAATTACGACTGGGTCACCGATTTCGAAAAGGAGACCGGCTGCAAGGTCTCCGTCAAGACCGCCGCCACCTCCGATGAAATGGTATCGCTGATGAACGAGGGTGGCTTCGATCTCGTCACCGCATCGGGCGACGCCTCGCTCCGCCTCATCGCCGGCAAACGTGTCCAGCCGATCAACACCGATCTGATCCCGAGCTTCAAGACCGTCGACGAGCGCCTGCAGAACGGCCCGTGGTACACGGTCGGCGGCGTGCATTACGGCGTGCCCTATCTCTGGGGGCCGAACGTGCTGATGTACAATACCGACGCCTTCAAGGATAAGGCGCCGACGAGCTGGAATGTGGTCTTCGAAGAGCAGACGCTGCCCGACGGCAAGTCGAACAAGGGCCGCGTCCAGGCCTATGACGGTGCGATCTACATCGCCGACGCCGCGATGTATCTGATGGCCCATAAGCCGGATCTCGGCATCAAGGACCCCTACGAGCTGAACGAGGACCAGTACAAGGCCGCCCTCGACCTCTTGCGCGGCCAGCGCAAGCTCGTCTCCCGCTACTGGCACGACGCGATGATCCAGATCGACGATTTCAAGAACGAAGGCGTCGTCGCTTCCGGCTCCTGGCCCTTCCAGGTGAACCTGCTGCAGGCCGACAAGCAGAAGATCGCCTCCACCTTCCCGGATGAAGGCGTGACCGGCTGGGCCGATACCACCATGCTGCACGCCGACAGCGAGCATCCGAACTGCGCCTATATGTGGATGGAACATTCGCTGAAGCCTAAGGTCCAGGGCGACGCCGCCGCCTGGTTCGGCGCCGTTCCCTCCGTTCCCGCCGCCTGCAAGGGCAACGAACTGATGGGCGATGCCGGCTGCGCCACCAACGGCTTCGATCACTTCGACAAGATCAAGTTCTGGAAGACCCCGGTCGCCAAATGCGCCACCCAGAGCGAATGCGTGCCGTACCATCGTTGGGTGTCGGATTATATCGGCGTGATCGGCGGGCGGTAATTTACGTCCTCACCGAGATGACCGTTGTAGCGTGAGACCCCTTCCCAACCCCTCCCCACAAGGGGGAGGGCTCCGAGTGGCACCGCCGAATTCCTGCCGAAACACCAAGGTATTTGCGAAAGGGGTACGGCAGATTAAGCCCCTTCCCCTCGTGGGGAGGGGTTTGGGGCGGGGTCATATGAACCAAGACCGCAGCCTCTCTAAAAGCAAAGAAGCCGGAGCCCCCAATGACGTCAGCCGTCCGTTTCCAGCAGGTATCGCGCCATTTCGGTCAGGTTCGCGCCGTCGACGGCGTCGATCTCGAGATTGCGCCGGGCGAGTTCTTCGCGATGCTTGGCCCCTCCGGCTCGGGCAAGACGACGTGCTTGCGATTGATAGCCGGCTTCGAACAGCCGACATCGGGCCATATCCAGATCTTCGGCGAGACGGCCGAGGGCGTCCCGCCCTATCGCCGCAACGTCAACACTGTATTCCAGGACTACGCGCTCTTCCCGCATCTGAACATCCTCGACAATGTCGCCTACGGGCTGATGGTCAAGGGCATCGGCAAGGCGGAGCGGATGAAGGCAGCAGGCGACGCCCTCGATCTCGTCAAGCTGCCGGGTTACGGCGCCCGCCGCCCCGGCCAGCTGTCCGGTGGCCAGCGCCAGCGCGTGGCGCTGGCCCGCGCGCTCGTCAACAAGCCGAAGGTGCTGCTGCTCGACGAGCCGCTCGGCGCCCTGGACTTGAAACTGCGCGAACAGATGCAGGAGGAGTTGAAGAGCCTGCAGCGCGCGCTCGGCATCACCTTCATATTTGTCACCCACGATCAGGGCGAGGCCCTGTCCATGGCCGACCGCGTCGCCGTCTTCAACGATGGCAACATCGTGCAGGAGGGCACGCCGCAGGATATCTACCGCCGCCCGAAGAACCGCTTCGTCGCCGATTTCGTCGGCTCGTCGAACGTCATCGCGCCTGATCTGATGGCCTCGTTCGGCGGCGAAAGACGCTGGGCAAGCCTTCGTCCCGAAGCAATCCGGCTGGCAGGCGACGGCGTCGAGGCGCAGGTCGACAATGCGAGCTTCCTCGGCGCAGCCACGCGCCTCACCGTTGGCCTCCGGGGGGTGCGGCTGCATGTGATGCTGCCGGCGGGCGCAGATGTGCCTGTCGTCGGCGCCGGCATACGCCTTGCCTGGCAGCCCGGCGATATCCACTACATGGATGACGCGGCATGACGGCGATCTTCATCACCTCCAATGAGGCGACATCGATTCTTCCGGGGCGCGGCGGCCTCTTCGGCCGGCTGTCCGATGTCTTCTGGCGGCACCCGAAACTGCTGCTCTTCCTGATGCTGACGCCGCCGCTGCTTTGGCTCGCCATCATCTATATCGGTTCGCTGCTCGCCCTGCTTCTGCAGAGTTTCTTTTCGATCGACGATTTCTCAGGCCTGGTGAATTACGAATTCACCCTTTCGACCTATGCGCAGCTTCTAAACCCGACGAATTTCGACATCATCATCCGCACTTTCGTCATGGCAGCGCTGGTGACCATCGCTTCCGCCTTGATCGCTTTCCCGATCGCCTACTACACAGCGCGTTATGCGCAAGGCAAATGGAAGGCGCTTTTCTATCTCGGCATCATGCTGCCGCTCTGGTCGAGCTATCTCGTCAAGATCTACGCCTGGAAGCTCATCCTCGCCAAGGAAGGCATCCTCACCTGGATCTTCGAGAAGGTGCATCTCTCTTGGCTGCTGGACGGCATCCTGAACCTGCCTGTTATCGGCGGCAATTCGCTTTCGGTGAGCTACCTCGGCACCTTCATCGTCTTCGTCTATATCTGGCTGCCTTATATGATCCTGCCGACACAGGCAGCCCTCGAGCGTGTGCCCGGCAACCTGATCGAGGCCTCGTCCGATCTCGGCGCCACGCCGCGCCAAACCTTCCGCACCGTGCTGCTGCCGCTGGCATTGCCCGGCATCGTCGCCGGCTCGATCTTCACCTTCTCGCTGACATTGGGCGATTATATCATCCCGCAGATCATCGGCTCGTCCAGGCTCTTCATCGGCCAGGCGGTCTATACCCAGCAGGGAACGGCCGGCAACGTGCCGCTGGCGGCCGCCTTCTCCGTCGTGCCGATCGTCATCATGGCGCTCTATCTCTGGCTGGCCAAGAAACAGGGGGCCTTCGATGCGCTCTGACCTCAAGACATCGCCGCTTCCCCTGAAGATCGCAGCGGCCGGCGGGCTGCTCTTCCTGCACCTGCCGATCCTCTTGATCTTCGTCTACGCCTTCACGACCGAGGAGAAGAGCTATCAGTGGCCGCCGCCTGGCCTGACGCTGCAATGGTTCGCGGTTGCCTGGAACCGGTCTGATGTCTGGTCGGCGCTTGGGCTTTCCGTGCAGGTCGCCGTCATCGCCACGGCGATCGCGCTGGTGCTCGGCACGCTCTGTGCGGCAGCCGTCAGCCAGACGAAATTCTTCGGCCGCGAGGCGATCTCACTGCTCGTCATCCTGCCGATCGCCCTTCCCGGCATCATCACCGGCATTGCGCTGCGTTCCGCCTTCAGCCTGTTCGATATTCCGTTTTCGGTCTGGACCATCGTACTCGGTCACGCCACCTTCTGCGTCGTGGTCGTCTACAACAATGCGGTCGCCCGCTTCCGCCGCACCTCAGGCTCGCTGATCGAGGCCTCGATGGATCTCGGCGCCGACGGCTTTCAGACCTTCCGCCATATCATCCTGCCGAATATCGGCACCGCACTTCTTGCCGGCGGCATGCTCGCCTTCGCGCTGTCCTTCGACGAGGTCATCGTCACCACCTTCACCGGCGGCCAGCAATCGACCTTGCCGATCTGGATGCTCGAAGAGCTCATCCGCCCGCGCCAGCGCCCGGTCACCAACGTGGTCGCCATGGTCGTTGTGCTCGTTACCTTCCTGCCGATCCTGGCAGCCTATTACCTCACCCGCGACGGCGACCAGATCGCCGGCGGCGGCAAATAACAGGGAGAACATCATGGATATCCAAATGTTGATCGGTTCCCGCTTTGAAAAAGGCACGGAAACGGAAGAGCACGTCCTGAACCCAAAGACCGGCGAAACGGTGCTGGACCTTGCCGAAGCGTCGCTTTCCCAGGTCGACGCTGCCGTCGATGCCGCCGAAAAGGCCTTCAAGAGCTGGTCGCAGACAACGCCCGGTGAGCGCTCCGGCTACCTGCTGAAGATCGCCGATGCAATCGAAAAGGATGCCGTCGGCTTCGCCACGCTGGAAGCGCTGAACTGCGGCAAGCCGATCAATGCCGTGTTGAACGACGAAATCCCGGCGATCGTCGATTGTTATCGCTTTTTTGCAGGCGCCGTGCGCAACCTGCACGCACCGGCGGCCGGCGAATACCTGCCCGGCCACACCTCGATGATCCGTCGCGATCCAATCGGCATCGTCGGCTCGATCGCGCCGTGGAACTATCCGCTGATGATGATGGCCTGGAAGCTGGCGCCAGCGATCGCCGGCGGCAACACCGTCGTCTTCAAACCCTCGGAGCAGACGCCGTTGACGGCGCTGAAGATGGCCAAGCTACTCTCCGAAATCCTTCCCGAGGGCGTCGTCAACGTCATTCTCGGCCGCGGCGAAAGTGTCGGCAATGCGCTGATCAATCACGCCAAGATCGGCATGGTGTCGATCACCGGCGATGTCGCCACCGGCAAGAAGGTGCTGCAGGCTGCTGCCAAGACGGTCAAGCGCACGCATCTGGAACTCGGCGGCAAGGCCCCGGTCATCATCTTCGACGATGCCGATATCGATGCCGTCGTCGCAGGCATCCGCACCTTCGGCTATTACAATGCCGGCCAGGACTGCACGGCCGCCTGCCGCATCTATGCCGATGCCAAGGTCTACGACAATTTTGTCGCCGACCTCTCCTCCGCCGTCTCGAGCATCCGCTTCAACCAGGCCGACGATACCGAAAACGAGATCGGCCCACTGATCTCCAAGCGCCAGCGCGACCGCGTCGAAAGCTTCGTCGCCCGCGCTTCCGAGCACAAGCACATGGAAATCACCGCCGGTGGCAAGGTCTCCGGCGACAAGGGCTTCTTCTTCACCCCGACGGTCATCGCAGGCGCCACGCAGGACGACGAGATCGTCCGCCGCGAGGTCTTCGGCCCGGTCGTCTCGGTCACCCGCTTCTCCGATGCCGACGACGCGGTTGCCTGGGCAAACGACAGCGACTACGGCCTGGCCTCCTCCGTCTGGACCAAGGATATCGGTCGCGGCATGAAGACCGCCGCCCGCCTGCAATATGGCTGCACCTGGATCAACACGCATTTCATGCTGGTCAACGAGATGCCGCATGGCGGCCTCAAACAATCGGGCTACGGCAAGGATATGTCGGTCTACGCGCTGGAAGATTACACGGCGGTGCGCCACGTGATGATCAATCACGGCTGACGGCGAAAGGATATCCCACGGATATGAAGCGCGCCTCCGGCCGAACGACTGCTCGACGCGACATCCGCCGCGGAATATCTCAAGCCGTGTGGCCGTAAAGCGCCAGCAATTGTTCGCCGCCGCTCCAGACCATGTCGAACGCGACATAGACGATGATCGCAAGGCCGATCCAGCCGATCCACCTGAAGCGGTTGAGCAGCTTGGCGACGAAATTCGACGCGACGCCCATCAGCAGCACCGAAAGGAGGAGGCCGAAGATTAACGCGTTTGTGTTCTCTTTCGCAGCACCGGCAACGGCGAGCACATTGTCCAGCGACATCGAGATGTCGGCGAAGATGATCTGGCCGATCGCCTGCCGGAAGAGCTTCGGCTTGATATGGGAGACCGCATCGCCGGCATGAGCTTCCTCCGCTTCCGCCGAGAGCAGCTCGCAGCCCATCGTCCAGCAGATCCACAGCAGCATCAGGCCGCCGGCAAGCGTGATGCCGGTGATGACAAGAAGCCTGGCAGCGATAACGGCGAAGATGATGCGGATGACGGCCGCCGCTGCAATGCCGACGGCGATCGCCTTGCCACGCAGCTCGCTGACGAGGCCGGCAGCGACCATGCCGATGACGATGACATTGTCTCCCGACAGCAGGAGATTGATCACGACGACTTCGAAATAAGCGGAGATTGTATGCTGGTCCAGAAAAGCTGGCATGAGGACGGAGCTTTCATCGATGGGCAAATCGACAATCTCTTGAAACAGATCGTATAGGCTTTGAAAAGAGCCGCATTTCCCTAGAGAGAACGCCAGCCCATTTCAAATGAACTGGAACAATTTGCCGGTTGCTGCGTCTTTCCCAGGCAACCGCAAAGGATGACGTCATGTTGAAATGGGCTCTGATATTTTTCGTGATTTCGATCATCGCCGGCTTCTTCGGTTTCTCCGGCGTCTCCGCCGCCACCGCGACGATAGCCCGCGTTCTCTTCGGCATCGCGCTGGTGATCTTCCTGATCTTCCTCGTCCTTGCACTGATGGCCGGCCAGGCGGTTCTGTGACGGCTCGGCGCAGCCTAAAGCATGTAGAGCAAAAAGTGTGCGGCGGCTTTGCAAGCACGACATGTGGAAAGCAAAGGGAATCGGAAAGATCACGACGCGCCTTAGGCTCGTTCCGACACACGATTCGGAGGAGAGGTTGAGATGGAGGGGCGGCGCGGCTTCTCGCCCCTCTGCTCGGCCCTCCGGCAATGGGCGGCGGCCCTTTTGATCCCGCCGCATATTCCACGTGCCATCGTCATTCGTTCGCTTGCCAAGGTATGCTTACTTCGGCGCATGGTCACGACAACGCCGCCCTGAGCCAGGGATGCATCCCGGCCCGCTTTCTCAGCAGCCTGTCGATCGATATGGCTCCCGCACCCGAAGCCGCCAGGACGAACATGCCGCCGGCAATCGCCAGGTCTTTCTCGAAATGCAGCAGCTCGTTCTGGCTCGCAAAGTTCGTGTGAAAGAGCAAGGCGGTCGCCAGGCAGAAGAGCGCCAGCGCCAGTGCGCCAAGCCGGCTGAGGAAGCCTGTCGCAACGGAAAGGCCGGCGCCGATCTGAAGGGCAATGGTGGCAAGCGCGATCGGCGCCGATAGTCCCAGTTTTGCGAAAATGTCGACGGTCGCCGTGATATCTGCCGCGAGCGACCAACCTTCGTGCAGGAAGATCAGCGACAGCAGGAGCCTGCCGAGGAAAAGAATGAGATCGGCCAGTCCGGGCCGGCTTGAGGCGCTTTCCATCATACCCTCCAGTTAGAAGAGCAGGCGGCTCTCCCGCCTGCTCTTGCGTTCATATGCTCGTCAATTGCCGTCCTTGGCCGCGATGACCTTTTGCAGATCTTCGAGTTCCTCGCAGCCGCTCGGACAAAGTTGCTTCAGCGATGACACCTGCTCCTCCGCCTTCGCCATATCGCCCGTCTCGACATAGAGTTCGCCGAGATATTCACGCGCTGCCCTGTGATCGGGCTGCAGCTCCAGCGCCTTGGTGTAGTAGGTCAGCGACGTTCTGTAGTCGCCGGTCTTGCGCAGCGTATATCCCATCAGATTATAGACATCCGCCTGCTGGTTGTCTTCGGCAAGACCGCGAAGCTCTGCCAACGCACCAGCATAGTCCTTGGCATCGATCTTGGCGCGCGCCGAGGTCAGGTCGGGAGCGTCTGCCGATTGCATGTTGTCGACGGCAAAGGCGGGAAACGCCGTCACCGCGGAGAAGCCCGCGGATATAGCGCAAAGCCAGATGTATCCGAGAATTGCATATTTCGTCATGGTGATCTCCTTTCGGCCTTTCAGGCCTGGATTGTCGGCGTGAAGCCATAGGCGCTTCCGTCCTTGACAAAGGTGCCGGAGCCAGGGAATGGAAAATGTGAGCCGCAAATCGCGATATTGTCGGCAATGATGCGGTCGATAAGACGGCGGCGCGTGTCGATGGCCGTCGGCCCATCCTGGTCGTAGCTGCCTTGCCATTCAGGATGGGGTGCGAGCAGCGCCGGCACATACATGATATCGGCCGAGACGAGCAGCTGCTTGCTGCCGGAGGCGACAAGATAGGTCGAATGGCCGGGCGTGTGGCCGGGCGCGGCGACAAGCTGCACGCCGGGTGCGACTTCGGTACCATCGGCGACGAGCTTCCAGTTCTTCCATTTCGGAAAGACCCCAGCGATGCGCTTGCCTGCCGGTTTGCGGCCTTCGGCGAGCTTTTCGACGCGGCCGGGCGCGGTCCACCAATTGTATTCGTCGGCATTGACGATGAGCTCGGCGTTCGGGAAGATGGGATTGTTGGTGCCCTTTTCCATCAGTCCCCAGACATGGTCGGGATGGAAATGCGAGATCATGATCGTATCGATCTTCGTGTAGTCGATCCCCGCCGCGGCCATGTTCGCTGGCAGATGGGTGGCATTTTCCTGCCACTGGCCGACGCCCGAGCCGGCATCCATCATGATCAGGCGATTACCGAGCTTCAGGACCACGACGGTCAGCGGGATTGGCATGAACTCGGTGGTAAGCCCGGCTTTCGATAGCGCCTCCTTGGTATCCTCGATCGAGGCATTCTTGATGAAGGCCGGGTCATGCGGCTTTCTCCAGATACCGTCGTAGATTGCCGTGATCTCGATATCGCCGACCTTGTATTTATAGAAGCCGACCGCCGGCTCCAGTGGTGTTGCAGCAAATGCCGGCATGACGAATTCAAGCTTCGACGACAGCCCGAATGCAGCCGCCGCAGCAGCCGACCCCAGGACGGCGCGACGTGACATGGTAAACATGATATGCCTCCTCTTGTTGATGGCATTTCTGGTGGCGAAGACGGCTATTGCTCAGATGTCCTCGCTGACAAACTAGATCGCCGGCGGGGCACGCTTATTCCCGATCTTGGGCGTTATTTCTTCAAGCGATTGAAAAACAAGCGTGATTTCTATCGCGTGCGACCAGTATCCCGCTGCATGCGGAAAAATCGGCGCCAGCGTGGAATATAACCGGGTGCCGATCGGTCTAGACGGCAAGGGACCGCATTGCAGCCTGCCGGTCTCACGCCTAAATTCTGCTGCTGTTGAGGCAGGGAGGATGATGACAAACACTCAGATCACCTATCCCGTCGGATCGACCGATTGGACGCTGCTGTTGGCCCGGCACGCGTCAGGGACCCGCATTCGGCCATCACCGCTAGCGGTGTTTCTCGGCGGCGTGGGCCGACTATTGCACCTCATGGTCTCGGAAAAATCGAGCAGCGATCCGATCGCTTCGACGGCGGATGCGACCATGCAGCGCGAGTTCATGCAGCGCTTTCAGGACATGATCGTTCCGCATCTTGACGCGGCCTATAATTTTGCCCGCTTCCTCAGCCGCGACGCAGATGCCGCACAGGATATTGTTCAGGAAGCGTTCCTGCGCGCCTACCGCAATTTCGAAACCTATCGTGGCGGCGATCCGCGCGCCTGGCTCTTTGCCATTGTGAGGAACTGCTGCCACGTCTGGCGCCAGCAGGATCGCCGCAAAGCGCGGTTCGAGCAGCCTATGGGCAATGACGGTTACGCTGACCCTGATGAAGGTGGTGAGTACCAGATCGCCTCCGAGGAGGATTCGCCGGAGACAGAAACGATCCGGCGAAGCGAGCAGCAGCGCGTGCGCGCCGTTATCAGCCGGCTGCCGGAGGCGATGCGGGAAATTCTTGTCTTGCGCGAGCTTGAGGATCTCTCCTACCGGCAGATCGCCGAGATCATCGATGCGCCGATTGGCACTGTCATGTCGCGGCTTGCCAGGGCGCGGCGTGACTTTGGCGAAGCCTGGGATGCATGCAACAAGAGCGAGACCGCAGGATGAGTGAAGCCCAACGGAAAGGCTGCCCGGAATGGCGCGTCATGCTGCACGGCTTTGTCGATGGCGAACTGGATTCCGCCCATGCAGTGCAGTTCGAGGATCATCTTGCCAGCTGCGCGCATTGCAGGGCGGAGATGGAAAGGGTCCGTGCCGTGAGAGAGATCATCGATCAGGATGGCGTCAAGTGGCGGCCGCCGGAGGCACTGCGTTCGCAGGTCCTGTCGATGCTGTCATTCGAACAGGCAGCGGCGGCGTCCAGCCTGCCCCCGCCGCGCCAGGCGCCTGTCTGGCACCGCGCGTTGGATTTCATTCGGAAATGGAGCTTCGTGCCTTCGCTCGCGGTCCTGGCGGCAGGCACCATCCTATTTGTCAACGCGCCGTCGCAGACTGTGCTTTTGCAGGACCAGATCATGGCAAGCCATGTCAGGTCGATGATGGCCGATCATCTGACCGACGTGCTGACCTCGGATCAGCATACAGTAAAACCTTGGTTCAACGGCAAGGTCGATTTTTCGCCGCCGGTCAGCGATCTCGCCAAGGATGGCTTTCCGCTGGTCGGCGGACGTGTCGACTATATCGGTGATCGCGCCGTTGCGGCCCTCGTCTACCGGCGCCACGGCCATGTCATCAACCTGTTCATCTGGCCGACGGCATCGGCCGCGCAGACGACGACGGTGCATGACGGCTACAACATGACGCAATGGTCGGATGGCGGGCTCGTGTTCTGGGCGATTTCGGATGTCGCCGCGGGCGACCTGGCCGAGTTCGAGTCCGTCTTCAGGGCGGCGGCGAGAGCATGATGCCTAAAAGTGTGAGCGGTTTTCGGATGACATCACGCTCCAGTTTTTAATGATCTAAAGCAGGCTCGCCCCGACATTGATCGCAAGCGCCAGGATCGTCGTGTTGAACAGGAACGACAGCACCGCATGCAGCAGCGTCAGCTTGCGCATGCTGGTCGAACTGACCGCGACATCGGCCGTCTGAGCGGCAACGCCGATGGTGAAGGAGAAATAGAGGAAATCCCAGTAGCCGGGCTCCTCTATTCCGTCAGGAAACTTGAGCCCGCCTTCTTCGTCCGAAACACCATAGAAATAGTGGGCATAATGAATGGTGAAAAGCGTGTGCAGGAAGACCCAGGAGATGAGGATCGTCAGCACCGCGACACCTGCCCGTGCCAGCGCGACATTTGGTGCCGTCTCCTTGATCGAATGAAGTTCGAGACCGATGCCGGCGATGCTGGCAAGTGCCGCACCGATCGAAAGAGCCAAGAGGACGGTGTCGGAGAAATCGAGATCCGCGGAGCGTTTCCGGATGCTTTCCACCGTCGCCCGCAACATCTTGCGCCAGCTGAGCGCGACAAAAACGCCGGCGCTGACATTCCAGCCGAACAGGATGTTGCCGGCGCTGACTTCGCGCGAGGTCACAGCCAAGAAGACCACCAGCCCGGCAAGTGCGGCGATGATGAAACTCGCGTGCTTATAGGCAAATGCCATCAGCGAATTTGCTCGTCCCTCATCCGCCATATCAGTCTCCGACAGCATATGCCCTTGATAACAGCACGAAAAAGGCGCGCCTGCCAGCCGGCAGCCGCGCCTTCGATTGCATGCCGTGCCTTATCAGGCGGCGGCCAGCTGCAGTTCCTTCTGCACCATGGTGCGCAACGTTCCCAGATCCTTGGCGAAGGCGCGGATGCCTTCGGCGAGTTTTTCCGTCGCCATCGCGTCTTCGTTCACCATCCAGCGGAAGGTCCTCTCGTCGACGGAGACCTTCGGATCCGGCATGCGGCTCTCCGGCGAGAGCTTGCGCTCGAGCTTGCCTTCATCCTTGGCGAGCTCGTCGAGCAGGTTCGGGCTGATGGTCAGGCGGTCGCAGCCGGCTAGGGCTTCGATTTCGCCGGCGCTGCGGAAGGAGGCGCCCATGACGATCGTCTTGATGTCGTTGGTCTTGTAATAGTTGTAGATTTCACGGACGGAGATGACACCCGGATCTTCCTCGGGGGTGAACTCCTTGCCGGTCGACTTCTTGTACCAGTCGAGGATGCGGCCGACGAAGGGCGAAATCAGGAACACTTTGGCGTCGGCGCAGGCGATCGCCTGGGCCTTGCTGAAGAGGAGCGTCAGGTTGCAGTCTATGCCTTCCTTCTGCAGCACTTCCGCGGCGCGGATGCCTTCCCAGGTGGAAGCGAGCTTGATGAGGATGCGGTCCTGACCGATGCCGCGATCCTTGTAGGCGGCAATGATTGCGCGCGCCTTGGCAAGCGAAGCCTCGGTATCGAAGGACAGGTCGGCATCGACCTCGGTCGAGACGCGGCCCGGGACGAGCTTCACTAGGGCTGCACCGACGGAGATGGCAAGACGATCGGCGACGGCAGAAGAAACGGCTTTGGGATTGCCGCCCTGCTTCTTGCCCCAGGCGACGGCTTCCTTGACGGCGTCGGCAAACATCGGCGTGCCGAGAGCCTTGAGCACGATGCTGGGGTTTGTCGTGCAATCCACAGGCTTCAGGCGGGCGACGGCTTCGATGTCGCCGGTATCGGCGACCACGGTGGTAATCTCACGGAGTTGGTCAAGCTTGGATGTCATGGTCAATAATCCTTGTTGAACTTGGGCTGCGACCGGCGCGCGTTCCGCCGGGCAAGGTGATCTACCGAGAGGTAGTTTGCATGCTGCAGGCGAAAAGGCGCGCATCCGTTACGGATGATTCATAAACGTGAAGGACAGTGGCCCTGTTCCGGCCGCGAACGAACGGCAGCTCAAACGCAAGCGATGCCGCTTGCGGCTGGAGGGCCAGTCGTGACTTTCGGTATGCCCGCACTATGTCCTCCTCGGACGGACAAGAACGACGTATGTCACCCGGACTATCGCCATTTGCCCTACGAAAAGTCAAGGACATTTGTGCATTTCAATTGACATAAGTGTCACACCCGTCATTATCCCCGGCAACAAGGGCGTCGCTAAGGCCTTTCATCCCATAAGGGATCTAGGGCACGAAATCGTGCGGAGGAGACGTGGTCAAGCTCAAACGCGGTACGCACACGGCCTATTCGGAGGCATCCTCGCTGCGGCTAAGGGCGGCATGGCTCTATTACAACGAGGGTCTGACCCAGAAGGATGTCGCCGAACAGCTCGGCATCAGCCGCACCACCGTCATCCGCCTGCTCGACGAGGCGATGAAACGCAGCGAAGTCCAGATCTGGATCAACGATTCGATTGGCGACTGCGTTGAACTTTCGGTGAAGCTGGAGCATGCCTTTGGCCTCGACGAGGCGATCGTCGTCCCTGCGCCGGTCAATGGCGACGTCAATTCACTGGCTAAAAATGTCGGCCTGGCGCTTGGCCAGTTCCTCTCAGAAGCGATCCCGAACGACTACACCATCGGCGTCGGCTGGGGCCGCACCATGACCGCCTCGCTGTCGAGCTTCCGGCCGCCGCGCCGCGCCAATTGCAAGGTCGTCTCGCTGCTCGGCGGTATCGTCGCCGTGCATCAGACGAACCCGATCGATTACACATGGCGACTGGCAAACCAGCTCGGTGCCGAATGCTACATGTTCCTGGCGCCGCTTCTCGTCGATTCCATCGATACCAAGCGCAATCTGATCGAGAAATGCGGGCTGGACACGATTTATCGTCTCGCCGAGAACCTCGATCTGGCGATCGTCAGTTGCGGCGATATCGGCCCGCATTCGACCTCGCTGTCGGAAGGCTGGATATCGAAGGCCGAGTTGCAGGAGTTGATCGATGCCGGCTGCGTCTGCGACACGATGTTCAACTTCCTCGACAAGGACGGCAATTCGGTCGACCATTCGATCAACCGCCGCGTCATGTCCGTCGACCTCGACACGCTGAAGGAGGCAAAGCACATCGTGCTTTCCTCCGGCGGCGCCCATCGCGCCGTGGCGATCCGTGCGACGATCAAGCGCATCGGCTGCAACACGCTGATCACCGACGAAAGTGCCGCACGAGCGTTGCTGGAATTGGCGGAGACATAACGGCTTGAATCTTCTCACCAGCAGGGGTCCGAAGGACGGGTCGAGACCCGTGGCTCGACCTCGGTCGGTGCCGGCAGGCGGCTGGGGGAGCGAGCGGTCGCAGCGATAAGCGGCGAATGACCCACCGCTTCGCTCCACAAACCCGCTCAGGCGTGCGCCGATTCCCAGCCGAGCATCGCCCGTTTGCGGGTGAGGCCCCAATGGTAGCCCGTCAGCGCGCCATTCTTACCGAGCGCCCGATGGCAAGGCACCACGAAGGAGATCGGGTTTGCCCCGACCGCCGCACCCACGGCGCGCTGCGCCGTCGGCCGGCCGACATCGTTGGCGATATCGGAATAGGTGACGGCCTTGCCGAACGGGATTTTCAGCAGGCTCTGCCAGACGCGCACCTGAAAATCCGTACCGATCAGCACGACACGCAGCGGCTGGTCGCAGGACCATTTGCCGGGCTCGAAGATGCGGGCGGCATAGGGAACCGTCGCCTGCAGATCTTCGACATAACAGGCGTTTGGCCAGCGGCAGGTCATATCCTCGAGACAGGCCCGCTCGTCGCCGGAATCGCTGAAGGCAAGGCCGGCAAGGCCGCGATCGGTCACCATGATCAGCGCCACGCCGAAGGGGCAGATGTGGAAGCCGTAGCGGATGGTGAGACCACCGCCCTTCGCCTTCCATTCGCCGGGCGACATCGCCTCATGCGTGACGAAAAGGTCGTGCAGGCGGCTCGGCCCGGAGAGGCCGACCTCGATCGAGGTCTCGAGCAGCGGCATGTCTTCCTTGCGCAGCAGTCGCTTGGCGTGGTCGAGCGTCACCGCCTGCAGGAAGCCCTTGGGCGATAGCCCAGCCCAGCGGGTGAAGGTCTTCTGCAGCTGGGTCGGCGACTGGTTGAGCCGCGCAGCGATCGTTTCCAGCGAAGGCTGGTCGCGGTAATCCTCGGTGATGAGTTCGATCACCCGACGGACAATGTCATAATCAGGGCCGTCAGGCGTGATGTCTGTCTGCAGGTTGGCAATCATATTCATCGTCTTTCTCCTTGTAACAAGGAGATAGTCAATAGGGGGTGAGCAAACCACCCGTTTCTTGCGCGGCCGCTGGATAGAGCAATGCCAGGAAAAGTGCGAAGCGGTTTTCCGTCCGGAATTGCGTAAAAACTAAAGTTAGAGCGGTTCTGCGCTTCCGTGAAAAGCTGAACCGCTCTAGCTCAGATCCGCTGCTTGACCGTCGCCAGTGCTCCCTTGAAGGCCTTGGCGAAGCTTTCGCGATCGTCGGGATTGAGGAAGGAGCCGATATCCGTACGCCGGCCCTCGCCGAAGATATGCATGGAAAGGATGCCGATCTCCTGGTGCCGGCGAACGAGGAAACGCGCCCAGAACGGATTGAAATGATGCTCCACCATCCGTCCCGATGGCGCAAACTTACGCACCGACACATCCGTGCGCGACACCGTCACCTGTTCGCGCGCTTTCCCCGAGCGGTAATTCAGCCAGAAGGCGCCGTAGAGAAGCGCGAAATCCAGTCCGAAGAAGAAGCCGATCGGCCAGGCCCCCGTCGCGATGAAGAACATGCCGTAAAGCAAGCAGACGGCACCGGATAGGGCAAGCAACACCTTGAAGCCCCGGCGGCCGAGCGACCGGTGGGGAAAGAGCTCGGCGGCGAAAACAGGCTGCTCGTTGAAGCTGTCGGCGTTGCTTTCCATCATGGCTGCTGAGTATAGAGTTTCCATGGCAAATCCGAAACTCAAATCCGTTACCAAGATGCCTCAGGACACGAAAGTGATCGTCCGCCGCAAACCGCCAGCCGCGGTGCGCACGGCCTATTCCCAGGCCGAGCGCGAGGAGATCTTCCGCCGCTTCTCGGTGCAGCGGCCGGAGCCGAGGGGCGAACTCGAGCACACCAACCCCTTCACTCTCGTCGTCGCCGTGGCACTTTCGGCGCAAGCGACCGATGTTGGCGTCAACAAGGCGACGCGTGCGCTCTTCAGGGTTGCCGATACGCCGGAAAAGATGCTCGATCTCGGCGAGGAGCGGCTGCGCGATTACATCAGAACGATCGGCCTTTACCGCAACAAGGCGAAAAACGTTATCGCGCTCTCGCAGATGCTGGTCGACCAATTCGGCGGCAAGGTGCCGGAGACGCGCGACGAACTGGTGAAATTGCCGGGCGTCGGCCGCAAGACCGCCAATGTCGTGCTTTCCATGGCCTTCGGCCAGGCGACGATGGCCGTCGATACGCACATCTTCCGAATCGCCAATCGCATCAGGCTTGCCCCCGGCAAGACGCCCGACGAGGTCGAGGCGCGGCTGATGAAGGTGATTCCCAGCCATTACCTCTATCACGCCCATCACTGGCTGATCCTGCATGGCCGTTACACCTGCAAGGCGCGCCGGCCCGAATGCGAGCGTTGTATCATTGCCGATCTCTGCAAATCGCCGGAGAAGAGTTGGGATGTGCCGGCTCCGCTGGTCGAGCTACCGCCGCAGGTGATCGGCGAGGCCGTCGAGTAGGACAGCGATCGCCTGCTCGTAATGCCGCCTTTCCGCGCCCGCTTCGATCGCGATCGCCGCGCGATCGAAGGCTGCCGATAGCAGCGACGTCAGCGGTTCGAGCATAGCGCCGGCCTCCGGAAGCATAGCTGCAAGCCCTGCCCGCAGCGTCGCTTCCGCATTCTCTGCATCGATCGTCGCGCTCGCCAGCGGGCCGAGCACGGCAGGTGCCTCGATCAGCAGTAGTCGCGTGCGCCCTTGCGCCATCATTGCATCGAAATAGGCCGAGGCGCCGGCAATCAGCCCGGCACGCGGCGCGTCGTAGGACGCCGAGCGCGCCTCGATCTCCTCGGCCACCGCTTTCGCCTCGCATTCGATGACTGCGCGAAAAAGCGCCCTCTTGTCTTCAAAATGATGATAGAGCGCGCCACGCGTTACCCCAGCCGCCGCAACGATCTCCGGCGTCGCGGTTTCGGGATAACCTTTCTCGACGAAGAGACGTCGACCGGCATCGATCAGCGCCTGTCTCGTCTGTTCCGTTCTCTCGCGATTGCTGCGGCTCATACGTCCTCTTTACATACAAACAGAATGTATGTTAATACCCAAAAACATACAGATTGTATGCAAATAAAAGGAGGAAAGAGATGAAAGCGACGAGCTATTATCCGGTCATCATGACCGACGACGTCGCCGGCACCGCCAGCTTCTATTGCACGCATTTCGGCTTCAAAGCTCTGTTCGAGAGCGACTGGTATGTACACCTGCAATCGGCAGAGGAGGAGCATATCTCGCTTGCCGTCCTTGACGGCGGCCACGAAACCATTCCGGCCATAGCCCGCGGCAGGGTGTCCGGCCTGCTCCTCAATTTTGAGGTCGCCGATGTCGATGCGATCTATGCAGCCTGCCGGAGCGCCGGCCTGCCAATTCTGAGAGAAATCCGCGACGAGGATTTCGGCCAGCGGCATTTCATCACCGCCGATCCGAACGGCGTGCTGATCGACATCATCAAGCTGATCCCGCCAAGCGCCGAATTCGCGGCGATGTACGAGGCCTCCGCCCTGCCCGGTTGAGCCTCAGGCTCGCAACCCGGTGTCCCGTGCGGAAATCAGCTTGTGCAGATGCACCATCATGCCGGCTGCGAAAAGCGGCGTCAGAAGATTGACGATCGGGATGGCCAGAAAGAGGGCGATTACCAGCCCGCCGAGAAAGACGGTGGGGGCATGCTTGGCGCGGAAGAGCCGCGCCTCATCCGGCGAACGGAAGCGCATGGCGGCGAATTCGAAGAATTCCCGTCCGAGCAGATAGCCGTTCACCAGAAAGAACGCGACCAGATTGACGCCGGGGATAAACAGCAGCAACAATGCCACGATATTGCCGAGGATCACCACGCCGAGGAACTTGATCGAACTCGCCATCGCCGGACCGAGCGGCATGGCGGTGCCCGGCGCATCCTTGGGATAGTCGCGCTTTTCGATGACATCGGCGACATCGTCGAGAAACAGGCCGGCGATCAGCGCCGTGACCGGCGACAGCAGCAGCGCCAGCATCAACGCAAGGCCGATACCGGCCAGGATCGCGAAGAGGAAAGCGAGCCATCCCGCCCAATCCGGCAGATCGGGAAAAAAACCCGTGAGCCAGGGAAAGAGGAAGATCATGAAGGCGCCGCGCAGCGCGAACCAGAGGCCGACGAGCACGAGAATCGTCAGGCCGAGTACCTTCCAGAAGACAGAACGCGTTTCCGATGCGAACAAATTGGCGAGCGATAGTCGAGCGGCGTCAAGAATCATGTCCCAGGCGTCTCCGGTTGCGCCGAAGATGTAGGAAAGGTGGAGGCCATCGGCAAGAGAGAATAAAATTGCATTCTGTAATAGAAAACTTGTCGAAAACTGAATGCTAATATAATATTGTAAGGCATCTAAAAATACGCATGGGCCTGAGAAGCAGCTTCCGAGAATAGTTGCAAAGACAAGGGGGCGAGAAAGCGCACCCACGGAACGCCTCTGAGGGGAGACGGGGGAGGCTAACGTGGAAGACTTTGTGCACAAACTCAGGCAATACGCAAAAACCGGCACGCCGGCCGAACGCCGTATCGCGAAATATTTCACCGAACACCTGAACGACCTGCCGTTCGAGACGGCTGCGTCTGTCGCCGACAGGCTGGATCTTTCGCCGATGACCGTCGGGCGCTTCCTGCGCGCGCTCGGCTATCAGGGATTGGACAGCGTCAAGGTGGAGATTCGCGAGACCGTGACAGCATCGCCGGCGCAATTGCAAAGCGCCATGAGCGAGTTGCATGCGGACGCCGCGGCGGGCAAACCGCTCGCTGTGCTGGTTGCCGAACAGATCCAGGCCCTCCATCATATCTATCATCTGACGGCGCAGCCGCACTGGTCGGAAGCCGTCAGTTTGATCAGCACTGCCCGCGAAGTGTCGATCGCCACGCATGCGCGGCTCTCGAGCCTGGCCAATCACTTCTGCCAGCGGCTGACGCAAGCTCGCGACGGCGTGCGCACGCTCGACGCCGCCGACAACCGTTTCGCGGAACTTTTCGCCCGACTGGCAGTCGACGACGCGCTGCTTGTCATCATCGACTGTCGCCGCTTCGCCAAGGCGCGACTGCTGGCCAGAACGGCGCGGCGCTACGGCTATAAGGTCGTGCTCATTTCACCGCAGCAAGCGGACTGGATGGCGGACCAATCGAACGTCATGCTGCCCTTGCCGCCCGCTCGCGCCCCCGATCTCGACAATCTCCCGCCGCTGATCGCGCTGCTCGATTGCCTGTCGGAATCCGTCATCCTCCAAGTCGGAGAGGAGGCCGCACTTCGCCGCCGCCGCATGATGGAATTCGCGACCGTCCTCGGCGAGACGGTAAACCATTAATTTGAACGGTTATACGCAGATTCAATGTGATGGAGCGTCCTTAGAGCGTCGCTTTATTGCATCGTTTCCAATTCGGCGCGGTGCCGGTGCATGGCGAGAAGACGGCGGTAGTCGCGGTCGTAGAGCGCCTGCTTCGCTTTGTCGGGAAGTCGTTCGTCGCCGCCCGGATACATCGCTTCGCCGGCCGCCGCCAGATCCTTGTACAAGCCGCAGGAGACGGATGCTGCGATCGCCGTGCCAAGAAGCACCGCCTCGTTCATCTTCGGCATCACGACCTTGCAGCCGGTCGCATCGCTATAAAGCTCCATCAGCACCGGGTTCTTCACATGCCCGCCGGCAATATGCAGCGTATCGGGCATGTAGCCGTATTCCTTCATCATTTCCAGGATATGGCGGATGCCGAGCGCAATCCCCACTGCAGAGCGCCAATAGAGTGCGCAAAGCCCGTCGAAGGACGTGTCGAGCGTAAGCCCGCTGACAACGCCGACGGCATGCGGATCGGCAAGCGGCGAACGGTTGCCGTGGAAATCAGGCAGCACGAAGATCCGCGCGCCGAAGTCATCGCCCTCCTCGGCCCGCAAGTCGGCGATGC
This sequence comes from Rhizobium sp. LARHSG275, assembly GCF_052871115.1. Lineage (NCBI taxonomy): Bacteria > Pseudomonadati > Pseudomonadota > Alphaproteobacteria > Hyphomicrobiales > Rhizobiaceae > Rhizobium > Rhizobium sp. LARHSG275. Next base: position 52,913 of record NZ_JBIXJN010000026.1, read on the forward strand.
GCGCGACGATCTTCTGATGCAGCGCTGCCGTCGGCTCGCCACCGGCCGCATGCATGCGGACGATGTGGTCGAGCAACGCGCCGGTCGCCGATTGCCCGGCCTCCACCAGCCAGGACTGCGGGAAGACAGCCTCGTAATAGGGACCCCACATACCATGGCTCGGCTTGCGTTCCCGCGAGAAGGTAACGATGCAACTCGACGTGCCGGCAATCAGCGCCAGTTGGTGCTCGCGTTTGACAGGATCGGCGGCGTAGCCGCCGAGCGCGCCCAGTGCGCCGGCATAGGCGTCGATCATCCCGGCAGCGACATGGCAGTCCGTCGTCAGACCCAGCGCTTCCGCCGCTTCCTGCGTCAGCCGGCCGACGCTGTCTCCGACGGGCGTGGTCTCATCCGGCAGATGACCGCGCGCCTGAAGATCCTCGAGGCCGATCCGTTCGAGGAAATCCTGCTGCCAGCCCTCTTCGAGATGGGCGAGATAGTTCCATTTCGCCGTCAGCGTGCAGCGTGAACGGGCGGGCGATCCGGTCGATTTCCACGTCATGAAATCAGCGAGATCGAAGAAATAGCCAGCCTTTTCCCATGTGGCCGGCAGCTTCTTCTTCAGCCACATCAACTTCGGCATCTCCATTTCCGGCGACATCACGTGGCCGGAATGTTCGAGCACCCTGTGCTGCGTCGCCGTGCAAAAATCGGCTTCCTTCAGCGCCCGATGATCGAGCCAGACGATCGTGTCGAAACGCCTCTCCCCGCCTGTGGAAACGCTGAGCTGCCGGCCCTCGACATCACGGACGACGAGCGAACAGGTGGCGTCGAAACCGATCGCTCCGACCGAGGCGGCGGCGATGCCGGATTGCTCCATCGCCCTGCGCACTGCCGTGCAGGCGGCCGACCAGATATCTTCGGAATCATGCTCGGCATGGTTTTCGCGCGGCCGGTTCATCACGATCGGATGCTCGGCCTTGGCGAGCAGTCGGCCGCGTGCATCGAAGACGCCGGCGCGCGCACTGCCCGTGCCGATATCCACCGCAACCACATGATCACGCATCAAGTCTTGGTCCCGTCCAGCTTATGGTTGCGGACAAGGTGTATCAAATCCGGCATGGCGTCAAACACCACTTCCGGCGAAAGGCGGTCGAGTTCGGCACGGTATCCGGCGAAGTTGGCGTGTGATCCGCCGGTGAAGGCGAAGACCGTCATGCCTGCCGCCTTGGCGGCGGCAACGCCGGCCGGGCTGTCTTCAACGACAAGGCAATGAGCCGGCTCGACCTGCATTTCACGCGCCGCATGCAGGAAGAGATCGGGTGCCGGTTTGCCGCGCTTGACCATCGTCGCGCTGAAGATATCGGGCAGCTTGTCGAGAAGCCCGGTCACCGACAGCGACAGCCGGATTCGCTCCATCTGGCTGGACGAGGCAACGCAACAGGGAACCCCAAGCCCGTCGATGGCCGCGGCGATACCCTCGATCGGCTTCAGTTCTGTGCGAAAACGGGCGTAAAGATCGGTGCGGATGCGCTCAAGGAATTCCTCGCCGGCATGAACGTTGAATTCGGTCTCCAGCGTGTCGATGAGAGTAGACAGGCTGCGGCCGAGAAAACGCTCATAAGCCTGGTCTTCGGTGATCGAGACGCCGAGATCGTTCATCGCCCCGACGAGCACACTGATCGAGATCGGCTCGCTGTCAACGAGTACGCCATCGCAATCGAAGATGACCAACCGTGTTTCAGCATCAGCCATGGAAGACCCAACCTGAGTTCAATTCGCACGTGTTACCGTCCCGCGTCGCTCGCAAGGCCGGATGAATGGCGGCAGCAGATACCGCCATCGGGATTCCTTACACTGCGAGCTTGCCGTCGAGATAGAGCTGCAGCGTCTCCCGCGTGCCCTTTTCCCACAGCGTTTTGAGAGCATGGGCAAAACGCTTGCGGAAAAGTTCGGATTTCGCCACTTCGCCGAAAATATCGTCGAAGACGAGGAAGGCCGACGGGTCGTCCTTGGCTTTCAGCGCTGCCGCATGCAGGCGCTCTGCACTGGCGTCGTTGAAGACGATATCCTTGCCGCTGTCGGTCTTGCCGGCGAAATAGCGGCACCAGAGTGCTGAAACCAGCGCCAGGCCGATGACGTCACTGCCCTGACGCAGATTGTCGAGCGTCGACGGCAGGATGAATTTCGGCTGGCGGTTGGAGCCATCCTGCGCCAGCCGCGGAATGGTATCGGCAATCTTCGGATTGAGCAGGCGATGTTCGATCAAGGCGAAATAATCCGTCAGCGACGTGTTCGGCACCGGCGGCACGATCGGGATGATCTCGTCTTTCTCGAGCTTGGCAAGGAAGGCGCGGATCAGCGGATCTTCCATGGAATCATGAACGAAATGAATGTCCATCAGCGCCGCCGGATAGGCGATCGCGGCATGCCCGCCGTTGAGGATGCGGATTTTCATGTGCTCGTAGGGCGTGACATCGGCAACGAAAGTGACGCCGACCTTTTCCAGCGCCGGCCGGCCGGCCGTGAACTTATCCTCGAGCACCCATTGCTTGAATTCCTCGCAATAGACCGGCCAACTGTCCTCGATCTCGAAATTGTCCCGGAGGAAATCGACCTCGCGCTGGCTGGTCGCCGGCGTGATGCGGTCGACCATGCCGTTCGGGAAGGCGACGTTCGCCAGGATCCAATCGGCAAAGGCTGGGTCCGAAAGTGCGGCCGTGCCAACGACGGCATTGGCGGTGACGACGCCATTATGGGGAATGTTGTCACAGGACATGACGGTGAAGGGACCGATGCCCTTGTCTCTGCGCGCCTTCAGGCCGGCGACGATCAGGCCGAACACCGTCTTCGGCGCGTTGGGATTTTGTCCGTCGGCGGTGATCGCCGGATGGGTCGGATTGAACGTGCCCGATGCATCGATGAAGTAGCCGCCTTCGGTGATCGTCATCGAGACGATGCGGATCTCGGGATCGGCAAGCTTGGCGATGATGGCAGCGGCATCGCCGACCGGCAGGATATCGATCATCGGTGCCGTGACGCGCGCCGCCGTCTTGTTGTTGTCCTGTTCGACCACCGTCGTCAGGAAATCCTGCGCCGCCAGTTTTTCGCGCATGGCGGCATCCGACGGCAGCACACCGGCTCCGACGATCGCCCAGTCGTGATCCATGCCGGCGTTGAAGAGATCGTCGAGATAGATCGCCTGGTGGGCACGGTGGAAATTGCCGACGCCGAAGTGCACGATGCCGGCTTTCAGCGATGCCCTGTCATATCCAGGAATGGCAGCAGTGCGCGCCACATCCGAAAGTGTTGCCAGCGATAATTTGCACGTCATGTTTCAGTCCTCTTGAAGGTCTTGCCGAGACGGCCGGGCGCCATCGTCCGGCTCGCATGCCTGCCCCCACCCGCGGTCCGCTTCAAATGGCAAGACCGCCCTCGTTGAATTTGTGAATACGCGAACGGTCCGGCGTCAGGAAAACCGTGTCTCCCGCTTTGGCCGGGAAGTCGCCGCTACCGCGCGCCGTCACCATGCCGATGCTATCGGCATCGATATGCAGGAAGGTGTCGGAACCAAGATGTTCGGCGACCACGACCCTGCCCTTCCAATCGCCGCTCTCCATCGACAACAGCACATGTTCGGGCCGGACGCCGATGGTATGAGCGTTGAGGGCGGCGGCGTGCTGGCCGGTGATGAAGTTCATCTTGGGTGATCCGATGAAGCCGGCGACGAAGAGGTTGCGGGGGCGGCTGTAGAGTTCGAGCGGCGAGCCGACCTGCTCGATATTGCCCCTGTTCAGGACGACGATCTTGTCGGCCATGGTCATCGCCTCGACCTGGTCGTGGGTGACATAGACCATCGTCGTCTTCAACTGCTGATGCAACTCGCTGATTTCGAGGCGCATATTGACGCGCAGTGCCGCATCGAGGTTCGACAGCGGTTCATCGAAGAGGAAGGCCGAAGGCTGGCGCACAATGGCGCGGCCGATCGCCACGCGCTGGCGCTGGCCGCCGGAAAGCTGGCGCGGCTTGCGCTCGAGATAGTCGGTGAGGTTGAGCACCCGGGCCGCATCCGTCACCTTGCGGTCGATCTCCGCCTTGTTGATGCCGGCCATCTTCAGCGGGAAGGCGATGTTGTTGCGCACGCTCATATGCGGATAAAGCGCATAGGACTGGAACACCATGGCAAGGCCGCGCTCAGACGGCGCCTTTTCGGTGGCGTCCCGGCCGTCGATGACGATCTTGCCGCCCGAGACGTCTTCGAGCCCGGCGATCAGCCTGAGCAGCGTGGACTTGCCGCAGCCCGACGGGCCGACGAAGACGACGAACTCGCCGTCCTTGATGTCGAGATCGATCGACGGGATGACCTTGGCTTCGCCGAAGACCTTGGAAACCTTCTGAAGGGTAATGCTGCCCATGTTTCTCTCCCTTTTATGTTATTTCACAGCGCCGAAGGTCAGGCCGCGGACGAGTTGTTTCTGGCTGAACCAGCCAAGGATCAGGATCGGCGCGATCGCCATCGTCGATGCCGCCGACAGCTTGGCGTAGAACAGGCCCTCGGGGCTGGAATAGGAGGCGATGAAGGCCGTCAGCGGCGCCGCCTTCGAGGCGGTGAGGTTGAGCGTCCAGAACGCCTCGTTCCAGGCAAGGATGATGTTCAAAAGCAGCGTCGAGGCAATGCCGGGCACGGCCATCGGCGTCAGCACGTAGACGATTTCCTTCATCAGCGACGCTCCGTCCATGCGGGCCGCTTCGAGGATCTCGCCGGGGATTTCCTTGAAGTAGGTATAGAGCATCCAGACGATGATCGGCAGGTTGATCAGCGTCAGCACGACCACCAGGCCGGTGCGCGTGTCGAGCAGACCCGAATTGCGGAACATCAGATAGATCGGGATCAGTGCGCCCACAGGTGGCATCATCTTGGTCGACAGCATCCACATCAGCACGTCCTTGGTCCGCTTGGTCGGCGAAAACGCCATCGCCCAGGCGGCCGGAATGGCAATGATCAGGCCGATCAGCGTCGAGCCGAAGGAGATGATCACCGAGTTCATGAAGTGGCTGAGATAGTTCGACCGGCTCTGCACCTCGGCATAGTTTTCCGTCGTCCAGTGGAAGAACAGGAACTGCGGCGGCGAGGCAATGGCGTCGGCTTCCGACTTGAAGCTGGTCAGGAACGTCCACAGGATCGGGAAGAAGATCAGGATACCGAGCGTCCAGGCGATCGCGGTGACGATCAGCTTGCGCTTCGTTGTGACTTTTCTGGCCATCTCAAGCCTCCAGATTCTTGCCGACAAGGCGCACGAGGAAGATTGCGACGATATTGGCGAGGATAACAGCCACGATACCGCCGGCCGATGCCCCGCCGATATCGAACTGCAGCAGCGCCTGGGCATAGACGAGGTAGGTGAGGTTCGTGCTGTCGGTGCCCGGTCCGCCGTTGGTGGTGACGAGGATTTCGGCAAAGACCGAAAGCAGGAAGATCGTCTGGATCAGGATCACCACGGTGATGGCACGGGCCATGTGAGGCAGGATGATGTAGATGAACTTCGAGATCGGACCGGCGCCATCCATTTCGGAGGCTTCCTTCTGCTCCTCGTCGAGCGACTGCAACGCGGTCAACATGATGAGGGTGGCAAAGGGCAGCCACTGCCAGGCGACGATCAGAATGACGGAAAACAGCGGCGCATTCGCTAGCCAATCGATCGGCTGCAAGCCGATCGCCTTGGCAAGATGGGCAAACAACCCGTTGACCGGGTTCATGAACATGTTCTTCCAGACGAGTGCGGCCACCGTCGGCATGACGAAGAACGGCGCGATCACCAGGATACGCACGATGCCCTGGCCGTACATCGGCTGATCGAGCAGCAGCGCAAAGGCGATACCACCGATGACGGTGATCAATAGAACGCCGGCCACGAGCAGCAGCGTATTGACCAGCGCGGCGATGAAGGCCGGATCAGATAGGAAATATTCGTAGTTCAGAAAGCCGACGAAGCTCTCCATGCCGGGGCTGAGCAGATTGTAGTTCAGCATCGAGAAATAGATCGTCATCGCAAGCGGGACGATCATCCATGCAAAAAGCAGCAGCACGGAGGGCGCAATCATCAGACGCGCGGAGGAGCGGGTGTGTAAGGTTGCCATGGCAATCACCGATCTGGACTGAAGCGGGGAGCGGCCGCAAGGCAGCTATGTCTGAAAAAAGAAGCCGCCGATGCAGTTCGGGCAATCGGCGGCCCAGAGAGGCGGAATGTCAAGTATCCGCCTCTTGCTCGGGAGGTTTTATTTTATGTAACCGGCCTTGGTCATTTCGCGGGTTGCCAGCTGCTGTGCGCTCTTCAGCGCCTGGTCGACCGAAAGCTGGCCGGCAAGGGCTGCCGAGAACTGCTGACCTACTGCCGTGCCGATGCCCTGGAATTCCGGGATCGCCACGAACTGGACGCCGACATAGGGGACCGGCTTGACGGTCGGCTTGGTCGGGTCGGCCGACTCGATCGAGTCGAGCGTCATCTTGGCGAAGGGAGCCGCCTTCTGGTAGTCCGCATTCGCGTAGAGAGATTTGCGAGTGCCCGGAGGTGCGTTCAGCCAACCTTCCTTCTCGGCGACGAGGTTGCTGTATTCCTTGCTCGTGGCCCAGGCGACGAACTTCTCGGCAGCTTCGGCCTTCTGCGAACCTGCCGGGATGGCAAGGCTCCAGGCCCAGAGCCAGTTGCCGCGCTTGCCGAGGCCCTTGTCCGGGGCGAGCGCGAAGCCGACCTTGTCGGCGACCTGCGACTGCTTCGGATCGGCGACGAAGGAAGCGGCAACCGTTGCGTCGATCCACATGCCGCACTTGCCGGTCTGGAACAGCGCCAGGTTCTCGTTGAAGCCGTTGGAGGAGGCGCCCGGAGGGCCTGCATCCTTCATCAGCTTGACGTAGAAGTCGAGCGTGTCCTTCCACTCCGGCTGATCGAACTGCGGCTTCCACTTCTCGTCAAACCAGCGTGCGCCGAAGGAATTGGACATGGCCGTCAGGAAGGCCATGTTCTCGCCCCAGCCGGCCTTGCCGCGCAGGCAGATGCCGTAGACTTCCTTGTCCTTGTTGGTGATCTTGCGGGCAGCGTCGGCAATGAAGTCCCAGGTCGGCGCGTCCGGCATCTTCAGGCCGGCGGCGTCGAACAGGTCCTTGCGGTACATGACCATCGAGCTTTCGCCGTAGAACGGCGCCGCATAGAGCTTGCCGTCCACGGTCAGGCCGCTGCGGATCGCCGGCAGCAGGTCGTCGACGTCGTAGTTGGCGCCGAGATTGTCGAGCGGCACCAGCCAGCCCTGTTTTGCCCAGATCGGCACTTCATAAGTGCCGATCGTCAAGACGTCGTACTGGCCGCCCTTCGTCGCGATGTCGGTCGTGACCTTCTGGCGCAGCACGTTTTCTTCGAGCGTGACCCATTCAAGGTCGATGCCGGGATTCTTCGCCTTGAAATCATCCGTCAGCTTCTGCATCCGGATCATGTCGCCGTTGTTAACGGTCGCGATTGTCAGCGTCTCGGCCGAAGCCATGCCGGCAAACGCCAGTGCTGAGCAGGCGCCCAGCAGAAAAGTTCTCAATGTCATAATCTTCCTCCCAGAAGATGGGGTGTGAGCATTCGCTTCGCTCATGGGCAATTACTCAACAAACGATAAAGAATGTCAATCGGCAATCGTTGCTGCAACGCCGAAGGCAGTAATCATTCCGTTGATTTAATTGGAATATTTTTTGCTCAGCTCTTGAGCAAAAACTCGGCCGTCTCTTCGTCAGTGATCAGAGCATTGATTTGATGACCGACAACGGCGGCCCTGATCGCCTTGAACTTGCGCTTGCCCTTGGCCAGCCCAATGACCATCGATGCATCGCGGGACGGGATCGGGGCAGACGCGACGCGCTCGTTGATCGGGTTGTCGATCAACTTGCCGTCGACATCGAAGATCCAGCCGCAGATCTCGCCGACGGCACCCCCGCGCATCAGCTCCATCATCTCGTCCTTCTCGAGAAAACCGTCGACGCAGAGCGGCCCATCGATGCCGAGCTCGCCGATGCCGACGAAGGTGACATCGGCTTGCGCGCTGATATTAAGCGTCGAGCGCACCAGCTGTTGGCCATGCAGCAGCTCCCGCTCCTCCGCCGAGGTGACGAGCACCGGCAAGGGCATCGGATAGTGCCGCGCCTTCACGGCATCGGCCATGCTGAAGATGACGTTGTAATAGGCGGCCGATCCGTCCGGGGCGATATTGCCGGTCAGCGAAACGATACGGTGATTGGGACATTCGATCGCCGGAAGCTGGTCGACGGCCGCCTTCAGCGTGCGGCCGGTACCGATGGCGAGTACGATCGGCTCCGGCCGTTTCAGCCACCGCTCGATCTCGGCCGCGGCCGCCTCGGCAATACCGACCGTCGTCGACGATGACGCGGGATCGCTCGGCACCACCTCCACATGTTTCAACCCAAATTTCCGACGCAGCTGATTGCCGAGTTCCAGGCAGGCGGCGATCGGATGATCGAGCCGCACCTTGATCAGGCGCTCGGCAACCGCCAGCGACACCAGCCGCTGCGCCGATTGTCGTGAAATGCCCATCGCCGCGGCGATTTCATCCTGCGTGCGCCCGGCGACGTAATAGAGCCAGCCGGCACGCGCCGCATCGTCCAGCCGTGCGGGGGTCTCGGATCTTTTTACCATCTAATGCCTATCGCGCAAAGTGAGCCGGCGGGCCGGCGCCGAACATGATTTGAAACTGTATCGCGCCAGATCAAAACAAAATTCCGGCAAATGTCGAGCCTATTGCAAAGAGCCTCGCCAAATAACGGCCGTCACTCAAGCAAACTCCGTTTAGGCAAACCATTGCACGACGAGATAGATCGCCGCCTTCACGAGACCGTAAATCACCCCGCCGGCGACGACGAGCGACACGGCCGTCATCACGAAGCCGATGAGCGCGAAGAGACCGTCACGGCCCAATATGCCGAAGGCGAAGACCGAGATCGTGATCGCCGGCAGCATGTTGCCGAGCGGGACCGGCAGCAGCAGCACGATCGCCAGCAGCAGGCATGCCGCCCCCGCAAGATATTCCGCCGGCGGTTCGGCGAAGATCGCAAGCCTTGGTTTCAGCATGCGTTCGGCCCAGGCGAGCCAGCGGTGGATGCGGCCGACAATGGCCTCGAAATCCTCCCGGCGCATCGAACGGTTGGCAATCACCTTCGGTAGCCAGGGTTTCAGCCCAAAGGTCAGTTGCGCTGCCAGGAAAACCAATGGCGCCCCGAGCACGGCCGAGGTGCCCGGCGGCGTAGGAAAGGCGTTCGGAAGCGCGAAGATCAGCATCAACGCGCTGATCGCCCTGTCGCCCATCGTGTCGAACAGATCGCCGATCGAGATCCGTTCGCGGCTTTGATCGGCGGCCATTTGCCGCAAAATGGATGAGAGGCGGCGGCCTTTGGGACGTGGTCTTCGGATAGTACTGTTTTCTCTCGTATCGATGGTCGTGGGTCCGGCAGTTGATGAAAGTGTAGGGCCGGATTCTGGCGATGCAATATGCCAATTGAATGACTTGCGGGGACGGAAACCCGTCCCGCTTATCTGATCTCCCCACTTGTAGGAGAGATGTCCGGCAGAACAGCGGAGGTGCCACACGGCACGACCCTAAACCCGGCGACACCGCCGCCGAATGAGCGCTTGAAATTCCCCGCCAACAATGCAAGCAGACGCGGGAGAGAAACGGCAGAGTGGCAATGATCATTTCATTCGACATCGGCGGCACCGCCATCAAGGGCGGCATCGCTCGTTCCGAGACAGACATCGTTCCCCTCGGCCGCCGCCCGACGCCCAGGGATGATTTTGCCGCTTTCGTCGAGACCCTGCGCGACATCATCGCCGAAACCGGCGAACAGGCGAGCCGCATCGCCCTCTCCATCGCCGGCGTCGTCGATCCCGATACGCAGCGCCTGATCTGCGCCAACATTCCCTGCATCCACGAACGCACGCTTGGCGCCGATCTCGAAGCCGAACTCGGCCTGCCGGTGCTGATCGCCAACGATGCCGACTGTTTCGCGATGGCCGAAGCCGGTCTCGGCGCCGGCCGCGGCCACCGCATCGTCTTCGGCGCCATCCTCGGCACCGGCGTCGGCGGCGGCCTGGTTGCCGACGGGCGCCTCGTCAACGAGGCCGGCGGCTTTGCCGGCGAATGGGGTCACGGGCCGATCATTGCATCCGCGGCCGGCAACCCGCCGGTCGACATTCCCGCTTATGCCTGCGGCTGCGGCCAGAGGGGCTGCGTCGACACCGTCGGCGGCGCCCGCGGCCTCGAGCGCCTGCACAAGACGCTGCACGATCTCGACCTTGCCAGCGAGGAGATCATCGCTCAGTGGCGCCATGGAGAGGAGAAGGCGACACGGACGATCGACGTCTATGTCGATCTCGTCGCCTCGCCCTTGGCGCTGACGATCAACATCACCGGCGCGACCATCGTGCCTGTCGGCGGTGGGCTTTCCAATGCCGAGCCGCTGCTTGCCGCGCTCGACCACGCGGTGCGCGCCCGCATCCTGCGCAAGTTCGATCGTCCGCTAGTGGTGCGCAGCGAATGCCGCATCGAACCCGGTCTGATCGGCGCGGCACTGCTGGGACTGAAGGCCCAGGCGGACTGAAGCAATTCCGTGAAAAGTGCGAAGCGATCTTCCGTCCGCAGCCATTCCTTAAAGCACCGGCCACATCCGCACGATTGCTGCGAACCGATCCCAGTCCTTGCGCGCCAAAGGCGTCCAGGCAGCCTCGGCGATTGCCGGGAGACGCGGAAAAACCAGCCGGTTGAAATAGGCGCGCGAGACGAAGTTCTCGGTCCAGATGCAGGCCTGGATGCCGCGCATCTTCTCTTGCAGCGCCTCCGGCAGCTCGCCCTCGGCCTCGTAAGCATAGGTGTGTTCCGGAGGTGCGTCGCCCGCCCAGCTGGCGCCCGGCTCGGCCCAGGCCTCCGCCTGCGCCATGTCGAGATAATAGGCCTGCCCTGGTGTCATCACCACGTCGTAACCTTCCTGCGCGAGCTCAATGCCGACGGCCGGCTTTTCCCAGGCCATCAGCAGCGTGCCGTCATGATCGACGCCGCCGCCATGCGAGACTTCGTTCCAACCGGCGAGCTTCTTGCCGCGCTCCGATAGCATGGCTTTGATGCGTTTCAGGAAATAGGATTGCAGCTCGGCAGTGCCGGCAAGTTTCTCCCGCTCCATCAGCACTTTGCAGAGCGGCGAGGAAAGCCAGGCGCCATGCGCCACCTCGTCGCCGCCGATATGAAGATATTCGCCGGGAAACAGCGTCACCATCTCATCGAACACCTTGCCGAGAAATTCATAGGTGAATTCCACCGCCGGATTGAGGGCGTTGTTTGGATAACCCTGCACCGAGCGGTAACTATCAGGCGCCTCCTGCCCGTCGACGAGTTCGGGCAACGAGAACAGCGTCGCCATGCTGTGGCCCGGAATATCGATTTCCGGCACCACTTCGATATGCAGCGAGGCTGCATGCGCAACGATCCGCCGGGCATCCTGCTGCGTGTAATGGCCGGAGCGCGTTTGCGCCCCGTCGCCGAGCTGCGGCACGAGCACTTCATCCGGCCCGTGCCGGGCACCGATCTCCGTCAGCGCCGGATAGGCCTTGATCTCCAGCCGCCACGCTTCGTCGTCGGTCAGATGCCAGTGGAAGATGTTGAGCTTGTTCCAGGCGAGAATATCGATCAGCCGCACGACGTCTGCCACCGGATAGAACTGCCTGGATACATCGAGATGGCAGCCGCGCCAGTCATAACGCGGCTGGTCGGCGATTGTGCCGAAATTGGGGAATTTGAAGCGCTCACGATCGGCGCGGGCGCCGTGCAGCAGTTGCGCCAGGCTGATCAGCCCGTAATGCCGCCCGGCCGCATCTGCACTCGAAAGCACGATCTCATGCGCCGTAAAACGCAATTCGTAAGCAGAGGCGACGATCGACGATTCGGTAACGAAACGAATGGCCCGCCCGCCTTCGACGGCACTGAGGGAAAACGGCATATTGTCGGCCGGATAGAGCCGCTGGTAAAGCTCCAGAACCAGCGAAAACGCCTTGACCGCATCGGGCCGCGTCCGCTCTGTGGGATAAAGGACGACCGGCAGCTCTCCCGCCTTCAGCCCAAGCGCCAGCGGCCAAGGCAGCAGCGAATAAGGTTCCTCGGCGCGGCCCGGCGGCAGAAGCGGCGGCGCCACGCCAGCATCCCGGCCATCGAGCATGAGATCGCCGAAACCAACAGGAACGTGACGTCCGTCGCCAAGTGTCAGATAGGCCGATTTGACGCCTGATGTCATATGTTTCGGCGCCCTGGTCAGCCCCTCGACGGTGAACCGCCAGCGCCCGCCGGGCGGCACGCTCAGGTCTTCGGGCGGCAGGAATTCGTGGAAATGCGCGACCTGCCGCCTGAGGCTGCCGCCGTCGCAGACATGTTTGTCGGCAACCCGCGTCTCTGACGTATAGCCGAGCGAGAAGCCGGACAGCGGCTCGGTCGAAAGATTGAAAAGCGTGAGGCTGAGGCGCCCGAAACTGCCCTCGATCGGGCTCCAGCTTGCTTCCAGATGGTAATCGGCCATGGTCGTGCCCTGCCTCGTCGCGGAGTGGCCGGGATCGCGGTTGGCTTCCCGGCATGCTTTTGCAGCTTAGCTTTTTCGAGGCGGCAATGGAATCGTGGCCCGGGTCCGAGGCGGAGCGGACAGCGATGCGCCGTTCAAAGGCTGGCTGCCGAGCCGGGGCTAAGCAGCAGCGTGCTTTGACGGAAAGCTGGCTCTGCAAGAAAACGGCGCGGCTTTCGCCGCGCCGTCCTCACTCTGCTGCCAACGCCGGCGGATATCGGTCATCCGCCTCTTCCTGGATGGCGTCGGCATGCTGGCCTGGCTCGTCCTTTGCCTTCGGCTCCCGGCCGAAGAAGAGGGCGTAACCGGCGGGCAGAACTAGAATGGTGAGCACTGTGGCAACAAGGATGCCGCCCATCATCGCGTAGGCGAGCGGGCCCCAGAAGACGCCGCGCGAAATCGGGATCAGCGCCAGCACCGCTGTCAGCGCCGTCAGCATGATCGGCCGGAAACGCCGCACGGCAGCACCGACGATCGCCTCCTGTCGGTGCATGCCGGCCTTGATATCCTGATCGATCTGATCGACCAGGATGATCGAGTTGCGCATGATGATGCCGAGCAGGGCGATGACGCCGAGGATCGCCACGAAGCCGAAAGGCGCGCCGCTGATCAGCAATGCGGCCGCCGCACCGATGATCCCGAGCGGGCCGGTGGCGAGCACCAGCATCGCCTTGCCGAAATGCTGCAGCTGTATCATCAGCAGCACGATGATGACGGCGAGCATGATCGGCGCCTTGGCGGCAATCGACATCTGGCTCTCCGCCGCATCCTCGGCGCCGCCCTGGATCTCGACATTGTAGCCGGCCGGCAGGCTGTCGCGCAGGTCCTTCATGTCGGCATACATCTTCATCACCACGTCGTTCGGCTGCACGCCGTCCGGCAGCGTGGCGCGCACGGTGATCGTCGGCAGCCGGTCGCGCCGCCATTCGACGCCCTGCTCCATGACGGGCACGACCTTGGCGACCTGCGAGACCGGCACGAAGCCGCCGAAATCCGTCGGCACATAGACCGAGTTGACGGCCGACAGCAGCGAGCGGCTGGCATCCGGCTCGCGGGCGACGATCGAGACCGTCTCCTCGCCGTCACGGAAATCATCGAGCGACGTCCCCGACATGGCGGTCTGCAGCATCTGGCGTACGCGCTGCGAGGTGACGCCGAGTGCCCGGGCGCGGTCCTGGTCGATCACCAGCTTCATCGCCGGCACCTCTTCCAGCCAGTCGTCATGGATGGCGCCGAGCATCGGATTGGCCTGGAAGCGCGCCTTTACCTGATCGGCGATCTCCCTGACTTTCAGGCGGTCGGGTCCCATGACGCGCATCTGCACCGGCCAGCCGGTCGGCGGACCGAGGAAGAGGCGGTCGACCTTGCCGCGAATGTCGGGGAAGTCTTCCGCAAGGATCGTCCGCAGCTTGACGATCAGCCGCTCGCGTGCCGGTTCGTCATTGGCCATGACGAGCAGCTGGGCGAAGTTCGGATTGCGCAGCTGCTGGTCGAGCGGCAGGAAGAAGCGCGGCGCGCCTTCGCCGATATAGGTGGCGATGAACCGCTTGTCGGGATCATCCATCATCTTGGCTTCGAGCGCCTTTGCCTGCACCTCGACTTCCCGAATGCTGGTGCCCTCGGGTAGCCAGAGATCGACGAGAATTTCCGGCCGCGAGGATTGCGGGAAGAAATTCTGCGGAATGAACTGGAAGGCCCAGAGGCTGGTGACGAAGGTGCCGAGCGTCAGCAGCAGCACGATGACCCGGTGGCGCACCGCCCAGCCGACCGTGCCGCGCAGCCGACGGTAAAAGCCGGTGTCGAAGGCGTCGCGATGCTCGCCGGCATGATGGCGCTGCTTGAGGATCATATAGCCGAGCCACGGCGTGAAGTAGACCGCGACGAACCACGAGGTGACGAGCGCGATGCCGACGACGTAGAACAGCGAGCGCACATATTCGCCGGCCGTCGAGGCGGCGAAGCCGACGGGAATGAAGCCGGCCGTGGTGATCAGCGTGCCCGTCAGCATCGGGAAGGCGGTCGAGGAATAGGCGAAGCTTGCCGCTTCGATCTTGACGAGCCCCTCCTCCAGCTTTCGCTCCATCATCTCGACGACGATCATCGCATCGTCGACAAGCAGGCCGAGCGCGATGATCAGCGCGCCGAGCGAGATGCGCTGCAGATCGATGCCGAGTTCGTACATCAGCGCAAAGGTGGCGGCGAGCACCAGCGGAATGGCGATGGCGATGACGAGGCCCGATCGCCAGCCGATCGACACGAACGAGACGACCAGCACGATGATGAGGGCTTCGCCGAGCGCATGCATGAATTCGCTGACAGCATCCGTCACCACGTCGGGCTGGTTGGCGATCTGATCGACGGCAACGCCGTAGGGCAGCGCCTCCTCGAAGCGCTGATAGGTCGCCTCCACGCCCTTGCCGACATCGGTCACATTGAAGCCCTTGGCCATCACGACGCCGACTTGAACGCTGTCGTGGCCGTTGAAACGGTACTTGCGCTGGTAGGGATCTTCGAGCCCGGAACTGACGGTGGCGATATCGCCGAGGCGCGTCACCTGACCGCCGGCGCGAAGGCGCAGTTCGCGGATGTCGGCTGCTTTCTTCACGTCGCCTTCGACCGATATGCGCACCGACCGCAGGCCGGTATCGACCGAGCCTGCCGGATCGACATTGTTCTGGCCCTTGATGGCATTCTGCAGATCGAGGATCGTCAGGCCGCGCTCGGCGAGCGCCTTGGATGAGACGTCGACATAGATCTTCTCAGGCTGGTCGCCGATGATGACCGCTTTCTCGACGCCCGGCGTCGTCAGCAGCATGTCGCGCGCCTGGATCGCGAATTTCTTCAGTTCCGGATAGGAATAGCCGTCGCCGCTGATCGAATGCAGCGTGATGAAGGTATCGCCGAACTCGTCGTTGAAATAAGGGCCGAGCAGCCCCTGCGGCAACTCGTTGGAGATGTCGCCGACCTTCTTGCGCACCTGGTAGAAGGCATCCGCCACCTCTTGCGAATTCGTGTCGCCCTTGACCTGCAGGGTGATGATCGCACTGCCCGCCCGCGTATAGGACTTGACCCAGTCGATATGCGGCGTTTCCTGCAGCTTGCGCTCGATCTTGTTGACGACCTGATCTTCCATTTCCTGAATGGAAGCACCTGGCCAGATCGCCTGGACAACCATGACGCGGAAGGTGAATTCGGGGTCCTCGCGCTGGCCCATGCGCATCAGGCCGAGCACGCCGGTGACGATGATCAGCCCGAAGAGGAAGCGGGCGATGCTCGGATGTCCGATTGCCCAGCGCGACAGATTGAAGGGCCGCTTTTCGGTGGTGGTGGCGTCCATGGTCTTGTTCCCTATCCTATGGCGCGATCAGCGCACGGCCTGGTCCGTGGCGGCCAGGGCCGACTGCTGGTCCGGCACTTTCACCTTCAGGTTCTCGCTCATGAACTGCGTGCCGGCCGAAACGACGAGATCGCCGCTATCGAGACCCTCGGTCACATGCACGCCGTCACCGGTGAAATCGGCGACCTTGATGTCGCGGCCATGTACGGTCGCCGTGTCGCGGTCGACGGTCCAGACCATCTGCTTGCCGTCCTTTTCAGCCAGGGCGCTGAGCGGGATCGAGA
Organism: Rhizobium sp. LARHSG275; assembly: GCF_052871115.1. Classification (NCBI taxonomy): domain Bacteria; kingdom Pseudomonadati; phylum Pseudomonadota; class Alphaproteobacteria; order Hyphomicrobiales; family Rhizobiaceae; genus Rhizobium; species Rhizobium sp. LARHSG275. Next base: position 69,156 of record NZ_JBIXJN010000026.1, read on the forward strand.
CATAGCTGCTGCCATTGCTGACCTCGGCCTCGATCGTCGCCGTCATGCCGAGAAGCACGCGCGGATCGTTCGGCAGGCTCACCCGGACGGCGAACGTGCGCGACTGCTGGTCGGCGCTGCCGGAAACTTCCCGCACCTTGCCGTCGAGTACCAGCCTGTCGTCGGCCCAGAAGCTTGCCTTGACTGTCTTGCCCGGCTTGAATTCGGCAATGTCGTTTTCCGGAACGGCGATCTGCACTTCCTTCTCGCCGTCGACCGCAACCGTGACGACGGCGGTGCCGGAACCGACGACCTGGCCGGTATCGGCATTAATCGCAGTGACGATGCCGTTCTGACCGGCCTTGAGCTCGGTATAGCTCACCTGGTTCTTCGCCTGGTCGAGCGCGGAAAGTGCGGCATCGCGCTGTGAGATCGCCTGGTCATGGCTGAGCGAAGCCTGTTCGACCTGCGACTTCGGGGCGACGCTCTTGTCGAAAAGCTGCTCGGCGCGTTTGTTGACGAGATCGGTGGTTTCGACGCCCCTTTCCGCCGAGGCGAGATTGGCTTCCGCCGTCCGGACCGCCAGCTGGTAGTCCGTGGCATCGACGCGGGCGAGAACGTCGCCCGGCGTCACCCGGTCGCCGATATCGACGAGGCGTTCGGTGATCTTGCCGGCGACGCGAAACCCGAGGTTCATCTCCGTGCGCGCCTTGACCGAACCCGAATAATCGAGCTTGCGCGTGTCCCCGGCCTTGGCGATCTCGACGACCTTCACCGGCCGGATGACTTCCTTGACCTCAGCCTTCTCTTCCGAGCAGGCGGAAACGCCGATGCCGATGGCGCCCACGAGCACGAGACTGGCGACGGACGGCATGCGATGGCTGAGGTTCTTGAGCGAAAACATCTTCCGCACTCCTGGATCGTTTCGGGGGTTTCGACGGCGGCCGCCGTCCATTATTTCTTCAGCGCCCTGATCACGTAGTCGATCAGTTCGTCGACGCTCGCGCGGTTCGTTTTGGCAAGACATTGCGCCACCATCTGCGGATGGCAGAGCGTGTTCGTCGCCGCGCCGAAGCAGCGCGAGGCAGCGACCGGGTCCTGCTCGGCGAACTCGCCGGATGCAATGCCTTCGGCAATGATTTCGGCGATGAGATCATGAACGCGGTCGATATGTTTTTCGATGACATGCCAGTCGCGCTCAATCGCGACGATGATCATCTCGTGCACCTTCGTCTCGTCGAGCATCACATCCAGCGTCCACTGATACTGGGTCTCGACATAGCGGCGCAGCCTTTCGCTGGCGCTGGCCGGCTGATGGCGGACGTCGTAGGCGATCTGATAGCACATGGCGAGCATGCGCCCGCAGAGCGCCTGGTGGATCTCTACCTTGGAGGCGAAGAAACGATAAATATTGGCCGGCGACATGCCGAGATCGCGGGCAATATCGGCCACCGTCGTCTTGCTGTAGCCATAGTGACGGAACAGCCGCTCGGCCGAATCGAGAATGCGCGTGACATTCTCCTGCCGCGTGATGTCGAGTGTGTTTTCCGCGAGGTCGTTCATAAGTTCCGAGGCCTGATTTTACGACTGACGATTTTCGAATTTCGTCAGTCGTAAAATATAAGACGTTATTTGTCAATATGCCGCGGCGCAGCACAAATTGTCGCGGGACGAGCACGATCCGGCGGAAGCGACAATCTAGCGGTGAGAAGGCCTGTACCGCCCGCGTCATGCCGACAGCCGACGACTTCGGGATAGGCCGACCCGCGAATGCGGGCCACAAATGGAAAGTGCCGCGGCGAGAAGCGCGCGGCACCTGGTCAATGAAATGACGTGTCAGACGATCTTGACGTCGAGTGTGATCGGAACGGAGGCGAGCGCCTTGGAAACCGGGCAGCCGGCCTTTGCCTTGTTGGCGAGTTCGGTGAAGGTCGCCTCATCGGCACCGGGAATACGGCCGGAGAGCGAAAGATGGATGGCGGTAATGGCAAAGCCGCCCTCGACGCTTTCGAGCGTTACCTTGGCAGAGGTTTCCATATGCTCGGCGGTAAAGCCGGCTTCCCCGAGGATCAACGACAGCGCCATGGTGAAGCAGCCGGCATGGGCGGCACCGATCAGTTCTTCCGGGTTGGTGCCGGCAACGCCTTCGAAGCGGCTCGCAAAGCCGTAGGGATAATCCTTCAGGGCGCCGCTCTCTGTCGAGATCAGGCCTCTTCCGTCCTTGAGGCCACCGGTCCAATGAGCCGAAGCCGTACGATTGATCTGCATGCCGTCCTCCTGTTTTCGATTGAGCTTTCAGCGCATGATGCCGAAAAGTGTACACGGTTTTCGGACGACATCATGCTCCAACTATTTCCAGGAAGCGGCAGGGCGCCGCTCCATGCCTGCGGGAGATCAGATAACCTTCCCGATGGGCAATATAATGCTCTATCGCGAGAAGACGACAGGCTTGTAAAATAGCGGGGTCGAAGCCCTTCAGGCGGAATGCTGCAGCATGCTGAGGCCGCCGTCGATCGTCAGGCATGTGGCATTGATGAACGGGCACTCGTCTGAGATCATGAACACGGCCGCCATGGCAATCTCCTCCGGCGTCGCGATGCGCCCGCCGGGATGCAGTTTCATCGTCTCGGCCTTTGCCGCCTCCGGATCGGGAAAGCCGTTCCAGTAATCGATCACCTTCTGCGTCGAGACATAACCCGGCGCCAGCGCGTTGACGCGGATATTGCGGGCGGCATATTCGAGCCCTAAGGATTTCGTCATTCCGAGCAGGGCGTGTTTTGCCAGCGGATAGGGAAATGTGTGCGGGATGATGGTGAAAGCGTGCGTCGAGGCGATGTTGAGGATGACGCCGCCACCCTGTTCGATCAGGCCGGGCAGCACCGCCCTGCAGCAATTCCATGCGCCCTTGAGATTGATGTCGAAGCAGCGGTTCCATTCCTCGTCCGTCGTCTCGAGCGGTTCGGCGAAGACATTCACCCCGGCATTGTTGACGAGCGCGTTCAGCTGTCCGATCTCTTCATTCGCCTGAGCGACCAACGTGGTGATCGTCCCGGAATCGGTGATATCGGCCGGCAGATAACCAAGCCGGCCACCACTGCGCTGGAGGTCTTTCGCTGTCTTCACCAGCAGCGCGGCGTCGCGATCGACGAGAAAGACGGCGGCATCCTCCCGCATGAACGCCTTTGCGATCGCAAGGCCGATACCCTGCGCAGCGCCGGTGACCAGGATGTTCTTGCCCTGCAGGCGGCCGCTCATCTATCCCTCCTCCGGTTGAACCGGCAGCGCCGACATCAGGATCGTCACCGTGCCGGCAAGCGCCTCTCCCGGCGCAAGCGGCGTGAGCCCACCGAAATCTGGAAGGTGGTGGCCGTTCGGCAGGTGGCTCATCGGCTCGAGGCAGAAGAAGTCGCTCCGGTTGACCGGAATATACAGCATGAAGCGATCGAGCGCACCGTCGGCTTCCAGCGCCGCCTGAATTCCGAGTTCCGGCCAGGCGATTGCCGCCCGCCCGTTCCAGCCCTCGAAGGCATTGTTCATCCATATCTGCGGCAAAAGCTTTTCGGAACTGAAATCGAAATAGTCCGGCACAGGGCCAGGCATCTCTGGCAGATGGTCCGGCCGCTCGCTCCAATAGCGATCGGCCGCAATCGTCAGTCGCGTCTTTGGCGTCCGCGCGAAGAAGGGATGTTGACCGAGCCCGAAAGGAAGAGCCGCTTCGCCGCGGTTTTCCACGGAAAGCCTCAGCACCAGAGCATCGCCGGTGAGACGGATCTCCTGCCGGGCAAGATAGGCATAGGGTGAAACCCCGTCGGCACTCCGGGAAAAGGAGAACTGCGCATGCTCGGCGCTGGCATCTTCAAGCTGCCAGAAGCTGAGCCAGCCGTCGCCGTGGAGATAGAGCGGATCGGAAGCATTCGGTTGGAAGGCATAGTCGCGGCCGGCAAAGGACATGGCATTGCCCTCCACGCGATTGCCGAAAGGCACCATTGCGAAATTCGCCATCGCTCCGTCCGGCCCGCCGGCCGCCACGACAAAGGGCATGCCTCGATAGGTCGCGGCGGTGACGGCGGCACCCCGACGGCTGACCCGGACGGCGAGATCGCCGTGCCTCATTTCGATGTCATCGCCGGCTTGTCCCTGGTTCATCCGCGCCGTCCCGCAGCCGAAGACCTCAAATTGTCGAGGAGCACTGCGATCAGCAGGATCAGCCCGCGGACCACATACTGATAAAACGCCTGGATATTCAGGAGGTTCATGACGTTTTCGGCAATGCCCATGATCAGCACGCCGACGATGACGCCGCTCATCGCTGCCCGGCCGCCGGCCAGCGAAACGCCGCCGAGAACGCAGGCCGAAATCACCGAAAGCTCAAGCCCTGTCGCCGCATTCGGCTGGCCGGAGGTGATGCGCGAGGCAAGCAGGATGCCGGCAATGCCGCAGACGAGCCCCTGCAGCGCAAAGATCCAGACCCGCATATTGACGACGTTGACGCCGGCAAGCCGCGAGGCCTCGGGATTGCCGCCGATCGCCAGGGTGTTCTTGCCGAAGACGGTGCGGTTGAGCACGAAACCGAAGAGGATGAAAAGGATCAGCATGATCCAGATCGGCGTCGGCACGGTCAGAAATCGCGACAGGGCAAGCTGGTAGAAGGCCGGATCGTTGATGCCGACGGCGCGGCCATCGGACGCGATCAGCGCCAGCCCGCGGACGATCTGCATGGTCGCAAGTGTGGTGATTAGCGCATTGATGCGAAAGCGCGCAATGACGATGCCGTTGACGAAGCCGACGACGGCGCCGCATAGCAGGGCGGCGAGCAGCCCTACCGGAATGGAGCCCGTCGCATTCGAGACCATCACCGCGATCATGCCGGAGAAGGCGACGATCGATCCGACCGAGAGGTCGAAATCGCGCGACGCCAGGCAGAACATCATCGTGCAGGCAACGATGCCGATCGTGACGACCGACTGCAGCAGCCCCAGCATGTTTCGCTCGGTCAGGAAGTTCGGAACGAAAAGCGAGACGATCACGAAGGCAGCAGCGAAGATCACCACCAGCCCCTGTTCGCCGAGAAGGATTTTTTTCAACGAATTCATCGTCCGTATTTTCCCGGTCCTAAAGGGTGCCTGCGGCATTCTTGTCGGGCAGTGCTGCCGTCAGGATGCTGCGCTCGTCGAAATCCGGACGGGCAACATTGGCCGCCACCCTGCCCTGGCACATCACCATGATGCGATCGGAAATGCCCATGACTTCGGGCAACTCGCTGGATATGACCACGATCGCCATGCCGCCGGCTGCAAGCTCGTAGAGGATTTCGTAGATTTCCGATTTCGCTCCGATATCGATGCCGCGCGTCGGCTCGTCGATGACCAGGACCTTGATCCCCTGCTCGGACAGCCAGCGGCCGAGGATGACCTTCTGCTGGTTGCCGCCCGAGAGATTGATGATGTCCTGCTTGCGCGACGGCGTGCGCACCCGAAGCTTGGCGATGAACCGGTCCGCCAGCGCCGCCTCTTGTCTCGGGCTCAGAATGCCGAAAGGCGAAAAATGCCGGCGTGATGAGATCGCGATATTCTCTTCGATCGATCGGCCCTGGACTATGCCGTCGAACTTGCGGTCCTCAGGGCAAAGCACCATGCCGGCATTGATCGCCGCTTTCGGATTGTTCGGCGAAACGGCAACGCCGTCGATCGTCACCTGGCCCTGATGCCTGGCATCGGCGCCGTAAAGCAGCCGCGCCATCTCGCTGCGGCCAGCGCCGATCAGGCCGAAGAAACCGAGGATCTCGCCTTGGCGGACGGAAAAGCTGATCGGATGGCGCAGCCTCGGCCCCGACAGGCCCTTGACCTCCAGCCGTATGCCGCCGAGCGGACGTTCGCGCCACCCCCAGACATTGCTGATCTCGCGTCCGACCATTTCCGAGATGATCTGTTCGCGTGTCGTCTCGGCGAGTTTGGGATGGTGGGCGGCAAGCTTGCCGTCGCGCAGCACCGTCAGGCTGTCGGAAAGACGGAAGATTTCGTCGAGGCGATGCGAGACATAGAGAATGACCGTTCCCTTCGCCTTCAGTGTATCGATGAGTGAAAACAGGATTTCGCTTTCACGCGATGAAAGCGATGAGGTCGGCTCGTCGAGCGCAATCACCCGTGCATCGAGCATGACGGCCTTGGCGATCTCGACCATCTGCCGGGCTCCGATCGAAAGCGAGGCGACCTTGGCCGACGGATCGATATCGATGCCGATCTCTTCAAGCTTCGACCGCACCGTCTCGATCAGCGCCTTCGAATGGATGACGCCGCCCTTGGCCGGAAAGCGTCCGAGCCAGAGATTTTCGGCGACCGTCAACTCTGGAACGAGTTGCAGCTCCTGATGGATGACGATGACGCCGGCATGGAAGGCGTCACGAACGGATCCATATTTCTGCTCCTCGCCGTCGATGAGAATGTTGCCGGCATCGGCGGCCTGATCGCCTGAGAGCACGCGGATCAGCGTCGATTTACCGGCACCGTTCTCGCCCATCAAGCCGTGGACGGCGCCCTTCTCGACAGTGAAGGAAACATTCGCCAGCGCCTGCACGCCGGGATAACCCTTGGAGATATTGCTGAATTCGAGGAAAGCCATCATCGCTCCGCCGAGAAAGACCCGGCGGCACGCTGAGCGGCCGCCGGACGATATCCATCTGGAAGGACGATCACTCGATGCCAAGATCCTTGCGGACTTTTTCGTAATCGCCGCGCAGCGCTAGGGAACCCGAGGTCAGCGTCAACTTAGCCGGCTCCTTGTCGTTGGCGATCCAGTCGTACATGTTGAGCGCCGTCTCATAGCCGTGACGCTTCGGCGAGATGATGACGGTGCCGAAGAAGCCGGTCGCTGCCGGCTTTTTGAATTCGTTGATCGCCGATTCCGCACCGCCGATTCCGACGCCGATGACGTTGGCGGCCGGAATGCCGACCGATTCCGAAGCGCGGACGGCGCCGAGGACGGCTTCGTCGTTGAGACCGAAGGCAACCCAGTATTTCACGTCGGCATGCTTGTTGAGAACGGTGGTCGCCGCGTTGAGCGCCGCTTCCGTATCCGTCTTCGCCTGCGGCGCGTCATAGATGTTTTCGGCCGGGAAGCCGGCGGACTTCAGCATCGAGATCGCACCTTCGACGCGGTCGACGGCCGTCGGCAGCTGGTCATAGGAGATTCGCACGGCGCCGACATTCTTCATGTCCCAGCCGCGCTTCTTGATTTCGTCGACGATCGCCTGGCCGACGGTCTCGCCGATCTTGGTGGCTGAAATGCCCATATGCGGCACCTCTTCCAGCGGCTTGCCGTCGGCGCTGACGAGGCGGTCGTCGACCGTCATCAGCTTCAGCTGGTTGGCTTCGGCCTTGGCGACGATGCCAGGGCCGAGCTTGACGTCGGGCGTGCAGATGATGAAGCCCTGCGCACCCTGGGCGCCGAGATTATCGATCGCCGACTGGACCTTCTCGCCGTCTTCGGCGCCGATCTTGACGACGGTGAAACCCTTTTCCTTGGCGGCCTGGTCGGCGAATTTCCATTCGTCCTGGAACCACGGCTCCTCGGGCTGCTTGACGATGAACCCTATCTTGACGTCCGCGGAAAATGCCGAGCCAGCCGCCAGAATGGCGAAAGTGCCAGCCAGAATCGCTGCTTTGAACAAGCGCATGTCTCTCTCCCTAAACTCTCAAAAACCGAGCAGCTGCCTCCCAGGCAACGTCCAATGAATTATGATAAATCATCATACCAGTCAATTGCCAATGTATGATGATTGGAATAATAGGATTATTGATGAGGCGGCCGGGAGGAAGCGTCGCAAAGCGGATCGAATTCGGATAATCAGGTTCGGTTGCCTAGCACGCGAGACAGAGCGGAGAGGTGAATTGGAAACAATAGAGCGACAGGGCGGGGCCGAAAGCCGCCGCATCGAGCGCCGCCCGCGCGTACGCCGCAACGTCACGGCGGCGATCGCTCAGGATATCTGTGCGGACCGCTATCCCGCGGGCTCGCCGCTGCCCCGCGAGAACGATCTCTGTGAGCTCTACGGCGTCAGCCGCACCGTCATTCGCGAATCGCTAAAAGTGCTGGAATCCAAAGGTCTCGTCCGCGGTAAACCACGCATCGGAACCACCGTTTGCGACAAGGACGACTGGAATATTCTCGACGCCGACGTGCTGGAATGGATGGGTCCCTATATCAAGGATTTCGACCTGCTCGGCTGCATCCTCGAAGCCCGCCGCACCATCGAGCCGGCAGCCGCCGAATATGCCGCCGAGCGCGCCAGCGCCCAGGAGATCGCCGATCTCGACAATGCCTGGCGGCAGATGCGCGACAGCGCTCGCGACCCGGAAAGCTTTACCGATGCCGACGTCATGTTCCACACGGTGCTGCTCACCGCCAGCCACAATCAGGTCTTCCGCCGCCTGTCGAGCGCCATTCACGCGGCGCTGAAATATGCGCTGCATGCCTCCAATATCGGTGTCGAGAATCGCGAGGATGCGGTGCTCGTTCACGGTCAGCTGGTTGAGGCCTTGCGCATGCGCGACAAGGCGGGCGCCCGCGAATGCGCCAACCGCATGCTCGATCTTGCGGTGCGCGATCTTGCCGCCGCCGAGAAAGCGATCGGCAGAACGAAATGACCGATCACGGCAAATCTGCGGACGCGCCGCCGATCGCAAACCTGGGAAGAGACTGAAAGAACAGCGATGAAGATCACCAAACTCACCACCTACATCGTTCCTCCGCGCTGGCTGTTTTTGAAGGTCGAGACCGACGAAGGCATCGTCGGCTGGGGCGAACCGGTCGTCGAAGGCCGCGCACTCACGGTTCAGGCCGCCGTCCATGAGCTGGAAGACTACCTGATCGGCAAGGATCCTTTCCTGATCGAGGACCACTGGACCGTGATGTATCGCGGCGGCTTCTATCGCGGCGGCGCCGTCCACATGAGTGCAATCTCGGGCATCGACCAGGCGCTGTGGGACATCAAGGGCAAGGCGCTCGGCCAGCCGATCCATTCCCTGCTCGGCGGCCAGCTCCGTGATCGCATCAAGGTCTATTCCTGGATCGGCGGCGACCGTCCCTCGGATGTCGCCAACAATGCCGAGGAAGTGGTTGCCCGCGGTTTCAAGGCGATCAAGCTCAACGGCTGCGAGGAAATGCAGATCGTCGACACCAACGAGAAGGTGGAGAAAGCAGTCGAGACGATCGCCGCCATCCGTGAGGCAATCGGCCCGCATATCGGCATCGGCGTCGATTTCCACGGCCGCGTCCACAAGCCGATGGCGAAGGTTCTCGCCAAGGAGCTCGATCCCTACAAGCTGATGTTCATCGAAGAGCCGGTGCTTTCCGAAAACAAGGAAGCGCTGCGCGATATCGTCAATCATACCTCGACGCCGATCGCACTCGGCGAGCGGCTCTTTTCGCGCTGGGACTTCAAGCAGGTTCTGTCCGACGGCTATGTCGACATCATCCAGCCGGATCTCTCCCATGCCGGCGGCATCACCGAATGCCGTAAGATCGCGGCGATGGCCGAGGCCTATGACGTGGCGCTGGCGCCGCATTGCCCGCTGGGCCCGATCGCGCTCGCCGCCTGCCTGCAGGTCGATGCCGTCAGCTACAATGCCTTCATCCAGGAACAGAGTCTCGGCATCCACTACAACAAGGGCAACGACATCCTCGAGTACATCTCCAACAAGGAGGTGTTCCACTATGCCGATGGTTTCGTCTCGATCCCGCAGGGTCCGGGTCTCGGCATCGACGTCGACGAAGCCTATGTCATCGAGCGCGCGAGGGAAGGTCACCGTTGGCGCAACCCGATCTGGCGGCACGCCGACGGCAGCTTCGCCGAGTGGTGAGAGCGCATAAGCCCGAAAATCGGAACCGATTTTCGGAAAGGATTTTGCGCAATTCAAAGTGACAGGGTCACGCAAGCGGCCCTTTTTCATTGCTCGTGTCGGATATCGCGTGTCTCGTCCGTCATAGTGGAAGCTCAAAGAGGAGATTTCAAAATGGCCAGAGCAATCGCAATCATCGTCGCCCGCATCATCTTCAGCTTCGTCTTCTTCATGGCGGCCGGCTTCAAGTTCGCCGACATCGGCGCGACGGCAGGCTATATTACCGCAGCCGGCTTTCCGATGGCGACATTCCTTGCCTGGGTCGCCGCCTTCTTCGAGATCGCGCTGGCGCTCGCTTTCATATCAGGCGCCTTCTTCACCGAGGCCAGCCTGCTCGCAGGCATCTATGTGATCTTCCTGGCTTTCGCTTTCCACGGTCCGTCCCATTGGCAGCAGAACCAGGCCGAGTTCGGCTTCTTCATCGATCACTTTACCTTCCTCGCCGGCCTGCTCTTTGCCGCCGTCCATGGACCGGAAAAATGGGCCTTGAAGCAAACGCTTCTCAGATAACCGGGACGACCTGCTCTCTTCCGGAACCAAGAGCCGTGCCGAACATTGGCCTAGCGGCAAAACGGCAAGGAGAACCCGCCCATGGAGCTGAAGGGAAAGATCGCATTGGTGACAGGCGCCGGTTCCGGCATCGGCAAAGCGGCCGCATTGCGGCTCGCCGCCGAGGGGGCAAGGATCGCAGCATTGAGCCGCACCGCTGACGAGGTCGAAAAAACTTGCGCCGAAATCGAGGCCGGCGGCGGCGAGTCGATCGCATTGACGGCAGATACCAGCGACGAAGCTCAAATGCGGGACGCCGTCGCGCAACTGACCGACACCTTCGGCGGCCTCGACATCGTTGTCGCCAATGCTGGGATCAACGGCGTCTGGGCGCCGATCGACGATCTGAAGCCGGAAGAATGGGACAAGACCATCGCCGTCAATCTGCGCGGCACCTACCTGACCCTGCATCTGACGGTTCCGCATCTGAAGCGGCACGGCGGTTCGATCATCGTCGTCTCCTCGATCAACGGCACCCGAACCTTCACCACGCCGGGCGCCACCGCCTACACCGCAACCAAGGCAGGCCAGGTCGCCATGGCCCAGCAGCTCGCCCTCGAACTCGGCCGGCACGGCATTCGCGTCAATGCCGTCTGCCCGGGCGAGATCGATACCAATATCGGCGCCAATACCGACAGCCGCCACCGCGAGGAGACGGAGGTTCCGGTCATCTGGCCTGAGGGCGATATTCCGATCGCCGGCGGCAAGGCAGGCAAGAGCGAGGATGTTGCCGAAGCCATCCTCTTTCTCGCATCCGAACGCGCCCGACATATCACCGGTACGCCGATCTGGATCGACGGTGGCCAGGGCTTGTTGCGATAGCCCTTGCAGTCAGGAACTCAGCCGTTCAGCCGGGCGCTGTCGAGAGTATACAGTTCCTGCGCGCGCTGCACGCCGCGCAACGCATAGCGCCCGATGCAGGCGAGTGATGTGCGTTCCTCCTCTGGTATCGCTGCGGCGAAATCGGAGGACATCAAGACGTTGAGATCGACCGAGCGGCAGATCGAGGCGATGCGGCTGACCTCGTTGACGGCAGGTCCGATGACGGTGAAGTCCAACCGGTCCTGGCTGCCGATATTGCCGTAAAAGACGTCGCCGATATGCAGGCCGATATAGACGTCGGTCGTCGCCCGGCCGTCGGTCGCACGCACGGCATTCAACGTGGTCAGCTTTTCCCGCAGCAACGATTCGGCGCTCAGCGCCGCACGACATGTCTCCGCCGGCACCGCACCCTTAAAGATGGCGAGCACACCGTCGCCGATCAACTTCAGCACGTTGCCGCCGGACTCGTGGATCGCCGTGATCACTGCCTCGCTATAGTCGTTGAGCAGCGGGATGATCTCCTCCGGCGGCACGCTGTCGGAGATCTTGGTGTAGTTCAGCAGGTCGGAAAACCAGAGTGCCGCGGAAATCCGCTCCGATTTGCCGCGGCTGATCTTGCCTTCCATCACCTGGCGCGCGGCGTCCTCGCCGAGATAGACCTCGGCGATGGTGCGGGCGATACGCCCGAGCGCGATACATTTGATCGCCAGCCCCAGCACCGGCACTAGCTTGCGCAGGATGGCGAGGTCGTGATCGGAAAAGCCCTCCGGATGTTTCGTCGCGAAATGCGAGAAGAAGCAATCCATCTCGCCGATCGTGCCGGCCTCGGAAAAACGATGCATCATCGCCACGAAATCCGTGTGACCGGCTTCAGCGATCGTATCGAGCATGGAGAAATCGATCGGATCGCCGAAGCCGAGACGCCGGCGTATCTCCCGCTCGTTGCGAGACCAAAGATGATAGAAGGCCGAACGCTGCCAGTTCGACGCCGCCTCCCCCGAGATCGTCGGACCATATTCGAATTCGGTCTGGACTTCCTCGACGCTGTCCCAGCGGAAGGCGCGGCCCTCATGCACCGGATGCAGCGTATCCATCAACGCCAGACCGCGATCGAGCGGCAGGCCGGCATCCCGGCAAGCCGCGCAGAAACCGGTCATGAGCTCGGCCTCTGAAGCGCCTTTCAGTCCCTGCTCCGTGATCCAGGCTGCAATCGTGCTGACGTCGCTGTAGTCCATGCTGCTCACCTCACTCGTGTCAAAGCTGTAGCCCGAATCCGGCATCGAAGGAAAGTCAATTGGCTCAATCGGCCGCGGGCATATTGTAGGGCGTGACGATTTCGACTGATGAAAGCGAGGGCGTGACCGCGCGCGGCAAGGCGGTCGCCCGGCTCATGATCGCCCGGAAGGCCGAACGCGCATCGGTTCTGAGATCATGATGCAGCACGAAGCCGATCCGGCGCGCCGCAAGCAGGGCGCGATTATCCGCATCGAGATCATGAGCGACGAAAACGCGGACGGGGCGTTTGGCCATGTCGAAGGCCGCAAGCACCGCCCGGTTGCCGCCGCCGATCGAATAGACGGCGTTGATGGCAGGATCGGCCGCAAGCGCTGCCGCGGCAAGCGTTCCCGTCGCGGCATCGGTGCCGTGCCCCTCGCTGATTTCGGTAATGCAGATGTCGGGATAACGGGCGCGGATGGCGCGGCGAAAGCCGATTTCGCGCTCCTCCTCGCCACGGAACCGCCCACTCGACAGCGTCACCAGCACTTTGCCGCCGCCAGCCCCGAGAAATTCGCCGACCAGATAGGCGGCGGTCTCTCCCGCCGCCCGGTTGTCGGCGCCGGCATAGGCGATGCGTGCCGAATTCGGCAGGTCGGTCACCAGCGTTACGACGGGAATGCCGGCCGCATCCGCCCGCGCGACAGCGGCAGCCACCTCGGCGACGTCAGGCGCCTTGAGTACGATGCCGTGCGTGCCGCGCAGCCGGATGCGATCGAGAAGCTGCACCAGTTCGGCCGGCTTCATCACCTCGGCAAAATGGAACCGGCAGCGGAAGACACCCGGCAGGAAGGTCGCCATCTCCGTCTCGAAGGCGGCCCGCACCGCATCGCTGAAACGCTGCGGCGTCTCCATGACGATATCGATCGCCATCATGCGACCGCTGCCCATCGCCGCGGCTTGCTGCTTCTCCAACTCCGCCATCGCCGCCTTCACCCGCATCCCGGTCTGCCGGCGCACACCCGGCCTGCCGTTCAGCACCCGGTCGACTGTCGCCGTGCTGAGCCCTGCCTGGAAGGCGATATCCTTGACGAGAAAGAGGTGTGCCATGCGACCGGCCTGATGGTTTTTTGATGGATTTCTGATCTATATCACCTGGCATCGCGGCGTATAGTGCCTCCATTGGAACGAGGGAGGAGCCCGCCATGAAGACCGACAACCAGCAGAAACTGCGCGCCGACCGCGTCTGGCTGAGCGAAGACGCCTGCGATCTCGATGAGTTTCGCGCGCTTGCAGAAAAGACGACGGCACTTGCCGATTACCCCTCGGCGTCTGCAGTCGAAAAAAACGTGCTGATCTATGACAGCCGCAAGGTCATGATGGCGGCCGCAACGCCAGAAGGCCGACGCGCCGTGCTAGCCGAAATCTGCGACGCCTTCGGCGAGGGTCCTGGTGTCGTCGTGTTCAAACGCGCCTACGAAGACACCGGCATCATCGACCGCGCCAGCACGATCTTCGATGCGATCATCGAGGAACAACATCGCACCTCAACCGGCGGCGGCGATCACTTCGCCAAGCCCGGTGCCAACGACCGTATCTGGAACTCGCTGGAAAAACATTGCCTCGCCGATCCGGCAAATTTTGCTGAATATTACGGCAACGCCATTATCGCGCTGGCCAGCGAAGCCTGGCTCGGTCCGAGCTACCAGATGACGGCGCAGGTCAATCGCGTCAATCCGGGCGGCGCAGCGCAGGCGGCGCATCGCGACTACCATCTCGGCTTTCAGTCCTCAAAGGTGATCGAGCAGTTCCCGGCACATGTGCATCGGCTCTCGCCGGTGCTGACATTGCAGGGTGCGGTCGCCCATTGCGATATGCCGCTCGAAAGCGGTCCGACACTCTTCCTGCCGCACAGTCAGACCTATGTACCGGGCTATCTCGCGCTGAAGCGGCAGGAGTTCCGGGATTATTTCGAGACCAACCATGTCCAGCTGCCGCTCGAAAAAGGCGACGTCGTCTTCTTCAATCCCGCCCTCTTCCATGCCGCCGGCACCAACCACTCGGCCGATATCAAACGTGTCGCCAATCTCCTTCAGATCTCCTCCGCCTTCGGCCGGGCAATGGAAACCGTCAACCGCGAGAGGATGAGCGCCAGGCTGTTTCCCGCCTTGAAGGCCTTGCAGGGAAGGCTCTCACCTGACGAAATTGCCAACGCCGTCGCCGCCTGCTCCGAGGGCTACTCCTTCCCGACCAACCTCGACCGCGACCCTCCGCTCGGCGGCCTCGCGCCGAAGACACAGGCGCAGCTGATGCATGAGGCGCTAAAGGAAGGCTGGAGCGCTGAAGTATTTGCGGCAGCACTTGCCGAGCAGACCAACAAGAAGTTGAGCTAACTTGGGAGGCTGGAGCCCCCTTGTATCCGCCCTACGGCACCTTCTCCCCGAGGGGAGAAGGGGAAATCGAGACGTTGCCGCGAATCTCTTCTCCCCAGCGGGGGTCCGAAGGACGGGTTGAGACCGGTGGCTCAACCCAAAGGTGCTGGCAGGCGGATGAGGGGGCATCCGCACGGACATAACAGCCTCCCGAACCGGCGGGAGGCCACGCAAATCAATTACACATGGAGGAACCACATGAGCACAGACCACGGCCGCCTCGACGGCAAGATCGCCATCGTCACCGGCGGCACGCAAGGATTGGGCGCAACCATTGCCCGTCTCTTCGCCGAACGCGGCGCGGAAGGCATCGTCATCTGCGGCCGCAACGAAGCCAAGGGCAAAGCGAAGGCGGCGGAAATTTCGGCTGCGACCGGCGCCAGGATCGTCTACGTCAAAGCCGACCTCGGCAAGGTCGAGGATGCACAGAATGTCGTGCGCGCCTGTGACGAGACCTTCGGCCGCGTCGACGCGCTGGTCAACGCCGCCGCCATCACCGATCGCGGCACCATCCTCGATACCAGCCCGGAGCTCTTCGACGCCATGTTCGCCGTCAATGTTCGCGCGCCGTTTTTCCTGATGCAGGAGGCGGTGAAGGTCATGCGCCGCGAAAACATCGAGGGTACGATCGTCAATATCGGCTCGATGTCGGCCAAAGCCGGCCAGCCCTTCATCGCCGCCTATTGCGCCTCCAAGGGCGCGCTGGAAACGCTGACGAAGAACACCGCCTACGCGCTCCTGCGCAACCGCATCCGCGTCAACGGTCTGAACATCGGCTGGATGGCCTCCGAAGGCGAGGACCGGATCCAGCGTGAATATCACGATGCCCCCGCCGACTGGCTGGAGAAGGCGGCGGCAAGCCAGCCCTTCGGCCGCCTCGTCGATCCGCACGAGGTGGCGCGCGCCTGCGCTTACCTGTCGTCTTCCGAATCCGGCCTGATGACCGGCTCGGTCATCTGTTTCGACCAGTCGATTTGGGGCGCTTACGACGGCTCGCCGCATCCGGTCGCGGCGCTCTGACGAAACCGGAGCCCGGCATTTCCATCGCCGGGCTCTGGCACCTCCAGGTTTTTGCCGCTAGGAAAAGAACGGCAGCATTCAGGGAGGAAACTGGCATGGGCGACAATCCGATTTATGAGACCCGCGACGAACGCTTCGGTGCAATGGTCATCGGCAGCGCCGCCCTCGAGGAGCTTTATTCCGGCTGCCGCTGGACGGAGGGCCCGGTCTGGTTTTCCGACCTGAACTGCCTTCTCTGGAGCGATATCCCGAATGAACGGATGATGCGCTGGACACCGGATGGGACGGTCTCCGTCTTCCGCTCGCCCTCCAACTACGTCAACGGCAACACCCGCGACCGGCAGGGCCGGTTGGTCTCCTGCGAACATGGCGGCCGCCGCGTCACCCGCACCGAGACG
Source organism: Rhizobium sp. LARHSG275 (assembly GCF_052871115.1). NCBI lineage: Bacteria > Pseudomonadati > Pseudomonadota > Alphaproteobacteria > Hyphomicrobiales > Rhizobiaceae > Rhizobium > Rhizobium sp. LARHSG275. The sequence goes on from NZ_JBIXJN010000026.1 coordinate 85,467, forward strand.
GACGGCACCATCACCGTTCTCGCCGACAGCTACAAAGGCAAACGGCTGAACTCGCCGAACGACGTCGTCGTGCACTCCGACGGCGGGGTCTGGTTCACCGATCCGACCTACGGCATCCTGTCGGATTACGAGGGCCACAAGGCCGAGCCCGAGCAGCCGACGCGCAATGTCTATCGGATCGATCCCTTAAGCGGCGCGATCGACGCCGTCGTCGAGGATTTCATCCAGCCGAACGGCCTTGCCTTTTCGCTCGATGAGACGAAGCTTTATATTGCCGATTCCGGCTCCGCAAAACATGACGTGCCGCGCCATATCCGCGTTTTCGACGTCGTCGACGGCAGGGCGCTTGCCAACAGCCGCTATTTCTGCAGCCTCGATGTCGGCCATCCCGACGGTTTTCGTTTCGATGTCGCCGGCAATCTCTGGACGAGTGCCTCCGACGGCGTACACTGCTTTTCGCCGGACGGCACCCTGCTCGGCAAGATCAGGGTGCCGCAGACGGTGTCCAATCTCACCTTCGGCGGCCCCAAGAAAAACCGGCTCTTCATCACCGCGACGCGCTCGGTCTATTCGATTTACATCAAAACGACCGGCGCACAATATCCGTGAGGATCAGGGCGCCGGCTTCAAGATCGCCGTTCCGGGATGACGAGTTCCGTAAAAAAAGCTAAAGCGCGTCACACGAATGAGATTCGATGTGCGCGCCTCAGAGCCTGATGCCGAAACTTGTGAGCGGTTTTCTGACCGCATCCGGTTCTGGTGGCGAGCATATCGATTGCATCAAGGAGGAATATTATGACCCAATTTTCATGCGCCGAAGGGCGCCGCACCGTCCTTGATGCCGCAACCTGGAGAGCCTGACATGCGTTCCGTCGTTTCCTTCAACGAAGGCTGGAGTTTCCATGAGGGCTTCGGCCAGCGTTTGCTCGAAGCTTTCGATGCCGCCAAGTCGGTCAGCCTGCCGCATACCGCCGTCGAACTGCCCTTCAGCTATTTCGATGAGACCAGCTATCAGCGCGCCTTCACCTATCAGAAGGTGCTGCGCTGGCTGCCGGAATTCGAGGGCCGTGAGATCTCGCTCGTCTTCGATGCCGCTATGGCCGACAGCGTCGTCTATCTGAACGGCGAAGAGATCATTGCCCATAAGGACGGCTACACGCCCTTCGAGGCCCGCCTCACCGGCAAGCTGGTCAAAGGCGAGAACCTCGTCACCGTCAAGATCGACGGCAGCGAAAACCCTGACATTCCCCCTTTCGGCGGCCGCATCGATTATCTGACCTATGCCGGCATCTACCGCGACGTCTGGCTGAAGGTCACCAACCCGGTCTCGATCCGCAATCTCAAGATCGAAACCACCGACGTTCTTCGCCCAGAGAAATCGGCGACCATACGCGTCGACATCGCCAACCCCGAGGGCCGCAGCTTCTCGGCGACCGTCACCGCCACGCTGAAACAGGCCGACGGCACGGTGGTCGCCACTGCCGCAACCGAAACGATCGGCAGCCGCACCACGCTCTCCTTTGGCGGCCTCACCGGCATCGCTCTCTGGGACATCACCGATCCCACGCTCTATGACGTCACCGTCGAGCTCAGGACTGAACACGGCTCCGACCGTCTTTCCACCCGGATCGGCTTCCGCACTGCCGAATTCACGCCGGAAGGTTTCCTCTTGAACGGCAAGCCGCTGAAGCTGCGCGGCCTCAATCGTCACCAGGCCTTCCCCTATGTCGGTTATGCCGCCGGCCGCTCCGCCCAAGAGCGTGACGCCGACATCATGAAGACGGTGCTGAAGTGCAATATCGTCCGCACCTCGCATTATCCGCAGTCGAAATGGTTCCTCGACCGATGCGACGGGATCGGCCTGCTGGTCTTCGAAGAGATCCCTGGCTGGCAGCATATCGGCGATGCCGAATGGCAGCAGGAATCGATCGAGAACGTTCGTCGCATGATCGAGCGCGACTGGAACCACCCCTCGATCATCATTTGGGGCGTGCGCATCAACGAGTCGCAGGATAATCACGATTTCTACGCCGAGACCAATCGCCTCGCCCGTGAACTCGACAGCACCCGCCAGACCGGCGGCGTGCGTTATCTCACCGAGAGCGAGCTGCTCGAAGACGTCTATACGATGAACGACTTCATCCTTGGCAATGAAGAGCTGCCGGGCGCCAACCGCCCGCGCACCGCCTTGCGCGCCCAGCAGGAAAATACCGGACTGTCCCATAAGGTGCCGTACCTCATCACCGAGTTCAACGGCCACATGCACCCGACGAAGATTTATGACCAGGAGCAGCGCCAGGCCGAGCATGTGCGCCGTCACCTGGAAGTGCTGAATGCCGCCTATGGCGACCCCGATATATCCGGCGCCATCGGCTGGTGCATGTTCGATTACAACACCCACAAGGATTTCGGCTCCGGCGACCGCATCTGCTATCACGGCGTGATGGACATGTTCCGCGAGCCGAAATTCGCGGCCTATGCCTATATCAGCCAGTGTGACCCTTCCGAGGAGATCGTCATGCAGCCGGTGACCTTCTGGGCGCGCGGCGAACGCAATATCGGCGGCGTGCTGCCGCTGATCATCCTGACCAACTGCGACGAGGTGGAGCTGCAATATGGCTCGCTCAGCAAGCGCATCGGTCCGGACCGCGAGAACTATCCGCATCTGCCGCATCCGCCCGTCGTGCTCGACCATCGGCACTTCACCGCCGATGAGCTCGGCACCTGGGGTCTCGAGTGGATCGACGGCACTTTCACCGGCTATATCGGCGGCGAGCCGGTGGCCAGCCTGACGCTGGCGGCCGATCCGCTGCCGACGACACTGGAAGTCGTTGCCGATAGCTCGACGCTGAAGGCCCGTGAACGCGACAGCACGCGCGTCATCATCCGCGCCCTCGACCAGCGCGGCCAGCGCCTGCCTTTCATGAACGACAGCATTTCGCTGAAGGTTCACGGCCCGGCCAGGATCGTCGGCCCGACCAATGTGCCGCTGCAGGGCGGCACCGCCGGCTTCTGGCTGGAGGCGACGGGGTTCACTGGCGAGATCACCGTCGAAGCGGTCTCCACGCGTTTCGCGCCGGTGACACTCGGTGTCACGGCTGCCTGACCCTCACCCAATCCGGACCTGGCTCGCCGGATCGAAGAACACGGCCTTGTCGAGATTGAAGGCCAGGCGGGTTTGTTGTCCGGGAGCGATGCCGGTATCGGCGCGCAGGCGGGCGACGACGGATTTGCCGCCGAGTTTGGTGACGGCGAAGGTGTCGGAGCCGGCCGGTTCGACCACCTCGATCAGGCAATCGCCCTCGGTCAGCGCGCGCGCCTTGCGGTCGGCGCCATCGGGATCGGTCAGCGCCTCGGGGCGGATGCCGAAGATCACCTGTCTGCCGGTATAGGCGGTCAGGCCGTGATTGCCTGAGATGACCGGGAGCCTGAGCGGGGCGGCATTCGGCCGCTCCAGCGAGACTTCGAGACCGCCGGCGCCGTTTTCGACGGTGGCGGTCAAGAGGTTCATCGCCGGCGATCCCATGAAGTCGGCAACGAAGATGTTGGAGGGGCTGTTATAGATCTCGGCCGGCGTGCCGAACTGCTGCAGCACGCCGTCCTTCAGCACGGCGATCTTGGTCGCCAGCGTCATCGCCTCGATCTGGTCATGGGTGACATAGACGAAGGTGGTGCCCATGCGCTGATGCAGCCGCTTGATCTCGGTGCGCATGTCGACGCGCAGCTTGGCGTCGAGATTGGAGAGCGGCTCGTCGAACAGGAAGACCTGCGGATTGCGCACCAGCGCCCTTCCCATGGCGACACGCTGGCGCTGGCCGCCGGAGAGCTGGCTCGGCTTGCGGTCGAGCAGATGGCCGATCTGCAGCATGTCGGAGACCTGGGCGATCGCCCTGGCGCGCTCCTCCTTCGGCACGCCGCGGATCTCCATGCCGAAGGCGATGTTGCCTGATACCGTCATGTTCGGATAGAGCGCATAGGACTGGAACACCATGGCGATGTCGCGCTTGGAAGGATGCAGACCGCTGATGTCGCGCCCGTCGATCCTGATATCGCCAGAGGTGATCGTCTCCAGCCCGGCAATGGTGTTGAGCAGGGTGGACTTGCCGCAGCCGGACGGGCCGACCAGCACGAGAAAGCCGCCCTTTTCGAGTTCGAGGTCGATCCCCTTGAGAATGTCGACGGCGCCGAAGCGCTTTTTGAGACCGGAGATTTCGAGGAAGGCCATGGATTACCCTTTGACAGCGCCCGCCATCAGACCGCGCACGAAGTAGCGGCCGGCGAGGATATAGACGATGAGCGTCGGCACGGCGGCGATCATCGCCGCCGCCATGTTGACATTGTATTCGACGACGCCCGTCGAGGTGTTGACGACATTGTTCAGCGCCACCGTCATCGGCATGGATTCGCCGGTGCCGGCGTAAG